>NZ_LPVJ01000027.1 GCF_001516615.1 Ferroacidibacillus organovorans
CTGGATTCCTTCTTCCTTTTTTATCATTCTGTCCAGAATTACGAGTTTGTTGACTTCACTAAAATGATACTGCTCCACTGGTATCGAACCTCGATGTCGAATGTGCTTTGGTATCAAGTACGTCACGCTCACGTTCTCCCATTCGCCGGTTGGACAGAAGGCGGGTAACAGCCTTGGTTCCTCATCATTCGCCATATCTCGAAGCAGCATGAATGCTACAGAACAAGCGTTTCTAACGCGCGTGTCGCGTTCACGTTGCTCGTCTTCGCCACCCAAAGAGGTTTGCGGGGAATCGTTTGTATTCAATCAACGTGCGAACGTGGGGCAAGTGTGCGCATGTAAGGTAGGACAGCGATGTGCGTCTCAAAATGCTTCTTCGTGGAAGAAGCAGATCTTTGCGCGTACTTAGCCATCGGCACTTCTTGGTGGATTTCAGTGGCAGGCATTGATTCGAGTGACTGTTCTCTTGCATCTCAAAAAGGCAGTACAAGAAAACTGGCCCCATGCATGAACATGATATGCGGCGCTCCCTTTGCACGGGGCGGCAAGGTAGACATATGTCTCGAAGTAGTAGGGTCCAAGTTTCCGCGGCCCGTGCGGGATTGGGGGATTGTTCAAAGTGGAATTGTCCACCGTAAGGCACTGCGTAAGTGACTGCGTAACCGACTTTGAATCCGAACCCCCTTCCTGGCGCGTCGATCTCATCTGTCGGGTGAGAGTTGAACAGGATAGCGGATCGGAAGTCAACGTGGTGCAACGGTACAAAGCGAATAGGACTCCTGCTTCTGGCTTCGTGGGGTCAGCAAGCGGGCCTCTCTATGAGCGGAATGTGGATATATGTCCCGATCCGTTTTCTTCGTCGATTCGCATGTAGCGGGCATCATCGGTTCAACCGCCCACTTCTATTTTGTGGGGAGTTCGGTATCGAGTTCCGTGCTAAGTTGTGTTCGGCGTTTGAAATGACGCATGGTGAGTCCTCGGCTGCTTTCTCGACGATCGTCCTGTCGGAAGTGTCGCTTCCTCCGTGTGGGGGGCGGCGATATGGACATATGTCCCGAAGTCCTCCGCCCGCCTCGGCGCACCCCGCGCGGGAAGACGGGACTCAGCCCAGTCATTCACGATGCGTAAGACTGTGCGAAAGGCTATGCCCAACCCTGTGCGAAACCCTCTGTGGATCGATTTGGTGAAATTGGCTTTACGGCCAGTTGCGGAGGGCGTACATGGCAAGAATCTCGTCAACAACCAGATTTCGACTCAGTGCGGGCGGGAGCGTGTCCTGCGCGACAGCAATCCCTGCGCCCTCTAGATTGCATACATGCAGCATAGGATCCGCCACATCGCGGACACGTTGGCCCGCCTCCGGCGATTAGCGGCGCAGGCGACGGTAGACCGATTTCCTCCATTTGATGCGAACGTGAGGAACGTGTTGCGGCAAAGTTCAGGTAAGCACCTGCGGGAAACGGAATTTGACTTGATGGCGAGCCGCACTAAGAGTTACAGTCGGACACAACGTTTCCGGGGGTGGATCGCTATTGTGTCAAATTGCGAAGCAACTACTGGCTGAAAAACTGATCGACGACTTCTACGAGGAATACGCTCGGGATGGGGAAAAGGTCCTGTCAACCCAGCAAGACTTGGCTGACCGGCTCAAGGCGTGCTTGTCGACCGACCAACATGAATGGCTGTACCGATGGGAAGCGGAGTGTGTCGAGACCTGTGGTCACGAATTACGGCAGTTTGCTGATTTCGTCGCGGGCATTTTGATGGCCACTCATCCCCATTCAGAAGACGATGCGGGACGCGACGGGTAAAACTTCGGCGTTGGCGGGTTTCTATCGATCCTGAGTACCACCCGTTTGTGCTCCTTCGACCGTCATCCGATGGAGGATGACGTGTAAGGCTGCTTGGAAGTTTTCCACCGCCTCTTTCGACGGTTCGTTACAAGTCAATCGGATGACGACATTCCTGCAATGGAATGTGAAGGTCTTCAAGTTGCCGGATATCGCATCCGATGTTCGATGACAATTCAGCGCGCCCAAGTCATCATGAGACGCCATGGGAATCCCTCCTCTCGCCAATCATCCAAAAGCCACCTCCATGCCGTCTTTGGAAAGCGTCCACCCTGTGACATTTTTCTGGACAAAGTTGAGGGGCAGTTACTCGACCCAGTGCTTCTCTTTGAGGGTGCGGCAGGCGTTATAGATGATATGTTGCTCGTCGTGCAGCAAGATGGACAGGTGCTGCGACGTTAGTAGATTGTACCGGTAGAGGGCTAGAAGGATCTGTCGTTCGATTTGGCGTGGCACGAACATGGCGGTGGCTCCTCCCTTCGTGCGAGCGGTGGAGTGGACATATATCCCGAAACAGAAGAGCATGATTTTCTGCACCCCGCGCGGGAATTGGGGATTGTTCAAGACGGATCTGTTCACCGTAAGGCACTGCGTAAGTGACTTCGTAAGTGACTTCGGATGAGAATGGGCTTCGCGACTTGCTCAGTCTTCATCCTCTCGACGGGCCTGGCCACAGACACGCACTTTGCGCGATTTGGTCGTGTCTGTACGGCTGTACATTGCCTAAATTTAACGGTTCACTTCGTCGATGGGATCGCCTCCGTCCGCATCCATCTTCGCGCACCTCTTCCGCCCATCTTGATGTGGGTCACCAGCGTGGTGCCATCCACAACCAATTCTGCGTCGGGTGATGGAGGAGATTCAATGAGATGCACGTTCGAGTAGGCAGAATGAAACGCGCTTTGGACACACAGTGTGCGAGGGTTCGACACTCTGAGACACCGTGCGCCGTTTTGGTGACGATGAACCGGAACGGAAGCGAGCCTTGCAGCCACTCCAGGCGTCTGGGGAGTCCGAGTGCCGCCAGGGACTGCACGAACACATGGACATAATTCGGGCTGTGAGATTTGAAATGGTGTAGCGGGACAATTCGGTAAAACTTTAGGTCTCGCTTTTTTCTTAGCTTCATGAGCAAACCCTCCTTGATAGGATCGCGATACTGGAGAAAACAAACAGGGCGGCGATTTGATTCGCCACCCTGCACAGTATCGTGTGTTATCATCTTACCTTCCTGAAATTCGAATAGGGTGCCAAGGCAGTGCCAATGAGAGAGAAAGCCTTATCCGTCGACACGAAACCCGGTTAGATAACAAATTGGTTGGGCAGGCGGAGCGACAAAGAATGGCTTCAAGTGGCCCTATGTTCAATGATTGGAAAACAGCGATCTTAGCGAGAAGGGGATTGACTGGCGCTGATTCACTTTTGTTGCAAAACTCGATAATCTTCATGTATACGGAAAGCAATCGCATTTCTCCCAGGAGAAATCGTGGTAGGATAAAGTGAATCTTGTTCGCATCAGTTGGGCGTCTATTACGAAGCTATGAAAGAACGAAAACGTGAACACCTCGTTTTTAGAGAAAATATGTAAGCGTTGGACTGTGATATTGTCGACATCAGGAAAATGAGCGACAAACCGAAAACACGGGGATTGGGGTGATGCGCATGGAGAGATATACACCGCATCAGACAAGGTATTTTGCCGAACAGATTATGTTGAAGCGCCCGCAGTCAAGCATTGACGGGCTGGCTTCCGCTATGTCCGGCGTGAAGGTTGATCTCAATCCCCATCAGGTTGATGCGGCGCTGTTCGCTTTGAAGTCGCCCCTCTCCACCGGAGCGTTACTTGCCGATGAGGTCGGATTAGGAAAAACAATTGAAGCCGGGCTTGTCTTGGCGCAGTGCTGGTCCGAGCGTAAGCGTCGTATTCTACTCATCGTTCCCGCCTCGCTCCGTACTCAATGGCGTGCGGAACTTGAAGAGAAGTTTTATATAAAATCCACCATCCTCGAATCTAAGAATTACAACAAGGCAAAAAAAGCGGGTGTATTGAACCCTTTTGAAATACGGGATGAAGTCGTGATATGTTCGTTCAATCTCGCCTCGCTGAAAGCGAATGACGTACACGCTACTCCGTGGGACTTGGTTATCGTCGACGAGGCGCACCGACTCCGTAATGTGTATAAATCCGGCAATGTCACCGGGACGAGGCTGCGAAGGGCTCTCTCCGGCAAACGGAAGCTGTTGCTCACCGCGACGCCGCTCCAGAATAATCTCATGGAACTGTATGGGCTGGTAAGCATCATCGATGAGCATGCCTTTGGCGATGCTCGGACGTTCAGGGATATGTATGTTTCTGTCGTTAACGAAGAGGTAAGGAACCATGCGCTAAAAACCCGTCTGCAGCAATTCTGTAAACGAACCCTGCGAAAGCAAGTCACGGAGTATGTCAATTACACAAGCCGCATCGCGATTCTACAGGAATATACGCCGACAGCGGACGAGGATAAATTGTACAACTTTGTCTCCACCTATCTGCAGTCCGAAAAACTTTATGCCCTGCCGCAAGGCAGCGAACCTTAATTACACTTGTGCTACGTAAGCTGCTGGCATCCTCGTCCTTTGCCATTTCCGGAACAATGAAATCCTTAATAGGCCGGTTGGAGGCACTATTGCAGGGTATGGACACAAGGCTTGAACTGGGCGACGATTACGATACTTTTGATGAACTGGTTGAGGAGCAGGAAGATTCGGAAAACGTGTTACCCACTGATCTTGAACAAGACCGGGCGGCGGTTGCGGAAGAACTTAAGAGGCTCAAGGAATATGCGGAACTGGCGAAAAGTATCACCAGCAACGCGAAAGGTGACAATTTGCTCACCGCACTCCAAAAAGGGTTTGATGAGACGGAGAAACGCGGCGGTCAACGTAAGGCCATTATCTTCACCGAATCTCGGCGTACACAGGAATACTTGCTGAATCTACTGGCTGATAACGGCTATGCCGGAAGTATCGTTTTCTTGAACGGCGCAAACAACGATGAAGTCTCCAAGCAGATTTACGCAGCATGGAAAGAGCGGCATAAACATGACGGAGTCATCTCCGGATCACGGCAGGCCGATATGAAAGCCGCCGTTGTGGAAGAGTTCCGCGACAGGGCGAGCATCCTCATTGGTACGGAAGCCGCCGCCGAGGGCATCAATCTTCAGTTCTGCAGTCTCATTGTGAATTACGATCTTCCGTGGAATCCCCAGCGGATAGAGCAGCGCATTGGCCGTTGTCACCGTTATGGGCAGAAAAACGACGTAGTGGTCATTAACTTCCTCAACAAAAAGAACGCAGCTGATGTTCGCGTTTATGAATTGCTCGACCATAAGTTCCGCTTGTTCAGTGGACTGTTCGGTTCTTCTGACGAGGTGCTGGGTACCATTGAATCGGGAATAGATTTTGAGAAACGCATCGCCGAGATATACCAGACATGCAAGACCACGGAAGAAATACAGGGTGAGTTTGACGAATTGCAGGAGGAACTGTCCGAGCACATCAATGAAATGATGACTGCCGCACGGCAGTCCATCCTTGAGAACTTCGACGAGGAGGTTGCCGCACGTCTTAAAGACTGTCAGGAAGATACTCTTGTCGGACTGGACAAGTTTAGCCGCTGGCTATGCAACTTCTTTATAATGAAAGGCGCGGAAAGGGTCAGACCCCTTGAACAGTGGCGTTTTGTCTACCAGGTGAACGGTTTTACGGAAACCTACAATGTGCAGTGGAAAGACGCGGAGCGGCAGGGGGACATTTTTCTGCGCCGTGACGACCCGATGTGTCAAGAATGGCTCTCGCAAGCCATAACTGAGCCTCTGCCATCTGTCGCCATACGCTTTGACCATACAAATTCGCAGGAACACCGTATCAGCTTTCTGGAGAACCATTCGAACCTTCGCGGAGTCCTTTCGATAGACAAGCTGATATACAGCGGGTTCGATACTGACGAGCACCTTATCTTTTCCGTGGTCACCGAAAACGGAATCGAAGTGGACGATGATATGGTAAACCGCATTATGGAGCTTCCCGCAGAAATTATTGGGGAAGCCGGAGAGAAAGCCGCCGAACTGGATGCCTTGCGCAGAGCCAACGCCGATAAACAGAAAGCGGAAATTGAGCGGATTAATAAGGAGTACTTTCTTGCCGAATGCGCCAAGCTGGACGCCTTCAGCGAAGACCTCAAGGATGGCTTGCAGCGAGAACTTAAAGATCTGAACAAAGAAATCACCGAAAAGAAGCGTATATTCAAAAGTAGCACGGAAAGGCCGCTGGCTGAAATGCTGGAAATGAAGGAAGAGGTTAGCCGATTGGAAGAGCGCCGAAAAAAACTGCGGCGTGATATGTACGAACACGAGGATGAAATCGACGCCAAGAACGAGCGCCTTCAGGATGAAATCCGCGTCAAGCTTGAGGGAGCATACACACTGAACCACATTATGGCCATCTCATTTGAGATTGTTTGAAATACGGAGGAATTCGCGATGCAAAGACTGGAACTTACATGGATCGGTAAGGGTAACGACCCAAAGATCGAACCGCGCATACTGCTGCACGACGCTTCTAAGGACTACGGCGACCCTGCAGCAGACAATATGCTCATCCACGGCGATAACCTGTTGGCGCTCAAGGCTCTGGAGCAGGAGTTCACGGGGCGTATTAAGTGTGTCTATATCGATCCTCCGTATAACACGGGTTCGGCATTCGAACATTATGACGACAATCTCGAGCACTCTACGTGGCTGTCACTTATTAAACCACGCCTCGAAATCCTTCGGAGTTTGCTCAGTCGAGACGGAAGCATCTGGATAAGCATTGACGATGATGAGCAGGCATATCTTAAAGTCCTTTGTGATGAAGTGTTCCAGCGTTCCAATTACATAGCTGCAATCGTTTGGCAAAAGCGAACTTCCCCGGATATGCGAGGAACGATCAGCGATGCCCACGACTATTTACTGGTTTATGCAAAGGACGCGGAGACTTTTAAGAATTCTCGAAACAAACTCCCGTTAAGTGAGGAGCAGGCGAATAACTACAGCAATCCAGACAACGATCCACGCGGCCCGTGGACATCTGCCGATTTCACGGCACAAGGTTATCGACCAAATCAAATGTATACCATTATCACGCCTGGGGGTGCTTCGTATTCGCCACCTGAAGGAAAATGTTGGAAAAACATAGAGCCGGTTTACAAGGAGCAGTTAGAGCAAGGACGATTTTGGTTCGGCGTAGATGGCAGGGCGATGCCGAGAAGAAAAACATATCTGAGCGAGCATGATGGTGTTGTTCCTTGGACTTGGTGGAGCAATAAGGAGGTCGGACACAATCAAGAGGCTAAAAAGGAGATACTCGCCATCTTTGGTGCCTCTAATGTGTTCGACACCCCGAAACCCGAACGCTTAATTGAAAGAGTACTTACGATTGCGTCTAACCCCGGAGATCTTGTCCTCGATAGCTTCCTCGGTTCCGGAACGACCGCTGCAGTTGCTCACAAAATGCGTCGCCGATGGATTGGTATCGAGCTCGGTGACCACTGTTATTCTCACTGCCTACCTCGTTTGAAAGCAGTTGTTGACGGTGAACAGGGCGGTATTTCTAAAGTCGTGGAATGGAAAGAAGGCGGCGGATTTAAGTTCTACGAGCTTGCGCCTACACTGATAGTCACAGATGGTCATGGTCAGCCTGTTATCAGCGACAAGTATAACGCTGAAATGCTAGTCGCGGCCATTGCAAAGCTGAACGGTTTTGCCTACGCTCCCGATTCTGAGGTGTTCTGGAAGCATGGACGCAGCCAGGACAACAGCTTCATTTACGTCACCACGCAGTATCTTACGGCGGAGCAGTTAGATGACATTGCCCGCGATCTGCCAGAGTATGAAAAGTTGCTTATCTGCTCCCCAGCCTTTGACAATGGGCTGGGTAAACGGTACGCGAATATTGACGTGCGAAAAATCCCGCAGTCGGTACTGTCGAAATGCGAATACTGCGTGGACAACTATAACCTGAACATCATTAATCCGCTGGAACTGGACGAGGAGGAATGGGACGATGTTGAACAGTAACGCGAAATTCATAAACAACCGCCTCGCTCTGCGCCCGCCGCAGACAGAGAGCCTACAGCGGTTCCAACAGATAGCGGACATCCTCTCCCTTTCCAAAACGCCGGACTTGGATGCGGAACTGGTGAAAATCCGCGAAGCGTTCCCCACCCTTACCAGCTTCGAGCGGGAGTTTCCTTCCGTTTGCTTTGCCCTTGCTACGGGTATTGGCAAGACGAGGCTGATGGGAGCGTTCATCGCCTATCTGCACTACCAAAAGAACATCAATAACTTCTTCGTGATGACTCCAAACCTAACAATTTATAAGAAACTGAAGTCTGACCTCGGCGATCCTTCGAATCCTAAGTATGTGTTTCGCGGGCTGGATAAGTTCGTGAACCCGCCACGCATCATTGACGGAGACAACTATGAGGATTATCGGCAACTGTCATTGTTTGATGCTGGCGTTACCATCAACGTGTTCAATATCTCGAAGCTGAACTCCGAATCGGGGAGAATGCGGCGGCTGAACGAAGTTTTGGGACAGTCTTATTTTTCGTACTTGCAATCTCTAACGGATTTGTGCATCTTTATGGACGAGAGTCACCACTACCATGCCGACCGGGGTTTCGATACCATCAACGAGCTTCACCCGATACTGGGTGTGGAACTCACCGCCACGCCACAGATTCAGCGCGGCGCACGTAAAATCGCCTTCAAGAATGTGGTGTATGAGTATTCCCTCGCCCACGCCCTGAACGATGGGCTGTATGTGAAAGTGCCCGTCGTGTTTACCCGTAAGGATTTCCGACCCGAGGAATACACTCCGGAGCAGCTTGATCGGGAGAAGATGAACGACGGCATCCGTCTTCACGAGGAGACCAAGAGCAAGCTGGATGTGTATGCCCGCGCCAATGGAAAGTCTGTGGTTAAGCCCTTTGTGCTTGTCGTTGCTAAAGACACCGAGCATTCCCGTCAGATTAAGGAGTATCTTACCTCGGACGACTTCTATCGCGGGTACTACAAGGATAAGGTGCTGGAAATCAACTCCGCCCAGCGTGGCTCGGAAAAGGACGAGAACATTGAACTTCTGCTGTCATTAGAGCAGCAAGACAACCGCATCGAGATTGTTATCCATGTGAATATGCTCAAAGAGGGCTGGGATGTTACCAATCTCTATACGATAATCCCGCTCCGCGCCTCGGCATCGGAAACCCTCACGGAGCAGACTATCGGCCGTGGACTTCGCCTTCCTTATGGGCAACGGACAGGCGTGGATGAGGTTGACCGCCTTTCTGTCGTGAGCCACGACCGCTACGAAGCCATCGTTAGTCTTGCCAACGACCCCAACTCACTTGTACGGCGTGTTTACTACATTGATCCCACCGAGCTGGAAAGCGATGACCAGCGGGAAACGGTGGAGATGCCGAGTGTGTATGACGAACTCACGAATGCGGAGAGCTTCACGGAGCAGCTTACTCTCACACTGCGGGAAACGGCGGGTGAGTATTACGTCGGGAGCAATACGCAGGGACAAACGGTCCAAGTCGCACAGTTCGTAGCGAAGCTGACCTCAAAAACGGTCATTGAACTTGGCAAGCAGGTGAAGACCTTTGACGCAACGAAAGACGAGGAAACCCGCAAAATTGTCCATTCCAGCATCGTGAGCGAAACTATACGGCAGTTCCCGTCACTTGGCTTGAAAAAAGAGGACTTGGCGGCTGTTGTCGAGCAAGCTATCGAAACCTGCGTACAGGCGTTGACCGGAAACGTAATACCCATCCCAGTGGCGGTGGTACAGCCATTTTTGGAAGTGAAGCGCGGCTTCTATGAGTTCAGCCTCGACACACGCAGCATCATCTGGCACCCCTCGGACGATACTCTCATCGGGACGGAGTTGCAGAAGGGTGGAGAAACCTTCGAGTACGATACAAAATTCGCGTTGTTCCCCAAGACGGACACGGTTGAGAATGAGATTGTACGGTACATCATCGTACACGACAATGTGGACTATAGTAGTTGCGCCAACCTCATTTATTCCCTTATCGGGGACGCTAAGAGGCACTTTTTGTCGTACTTGAATTCCGAGGAGACCGAAAAGGTAATGCGAGACCGCCAGCGTTCCCTCGCCGATATCATCTACGCTCAAATGAATGAGCATTTCTATAAAGAGGAAACAAGCTACCGGGCTTCCAGCATGCGTCCGTTCACCCGCATTGAGACTAGTTTTGGCGGCAAGTTCAAGTCGGATGACCTCTACGACCTGCGGGCGACGCTGCCCGCGTCCGAGGTAAAGGCGAAGGTATTCAGGGGCTTTAAGAAAGCCTGCCATACGCTGTATAAGTTTGACAGCGACACGGAGCGCAGGTTTGCAATCGTGCTGGAGAACGACGGAGCTGTCCTGAGATGGATGCGCCCCTCCGCCAAGCAGTTCAATATCTACTACGGCGTGGGAGGTGTAAGCCGCTATGAACCTGATTTCGTGGCGGAAACCGCAGATACCATCTACATGGTGGAAACGAAAGCCGCCAATGAGATAAACAGCGACACCGTTAAGGAGAAAGCCGTAGCAGCAATGGAGTATTGCCGGGCTGTTACGGAATGGAATACTGAAAATGGTGGTAAACCGTGGGAGTATGCGCTCCTGTCTCATGACGAAGTGCACTTGCAATCGAGCTTTATGTTTCTGATGAAAAACCGGATGAGGACCGGGCTGAAATTGGATCTATAGCGGAATCCGCCTGTAACGTTCTTGGATTGAACGTCTCAGGAAGGACATGCAGTGGGTAGTCGGGGATAGCCTGATGCCACGAGGATGATGATCACGTGTATGTGCGGGACAAGCAGACCGAGCAAAATCGCGGGCCAGCCGACCAAACCTATGATCCACAGGAGCAAACGCCTCTCTGCCAGCCGCTAAATTCGATCCTATGCAGGTTGTTCCTGTTTTATCCATCTGGCGATGACCAAAACATCTATCACCCAATCTATTTGCATAAACGGGCGCTGATCTACAAGAAGGAAATAAATGGGCTGTTGTATAAACATGCGTCGTCTTTTTGTTGTCCTTTTTCACCTCTGGGCAGAAGGGAGCAGTGCGCCATGAGGCGCTGTGTGTTGAAGCCACGGTTACGTGGTTGGCGATTACCTCATCTCGCCAAGGCTAGGATGGCATGCGCTGGGCTTGAGCAAGTCCAGGGTGTGAAGCCTATCTAACAATGTACCCGTGAGGGAGACCCAACCTCCCAAGATGCGGGGCTAGCCTCTACGACCTGCTATGGTCAGCGAAAGCAAAGTCATGTCCGAAGCGTGGTCAACTGCAACACCCGAAATGTTGGATGACACGGGTGGGTGGAATGAGCATGACACCCTTGGACTTGGTGTCATGACCCGGATTATCCGGTGGTCAGGGCAGTACAGAGGTGCAACTCCCTGAATCTTCCCCGCGTATAGTGGCGACCTAAGGCAGCGAGACAATACACAGTGAACATGGGAACCGCCGCATTCGTCCCAATTGGGATGGACAGCTCCGTTGATGTGGATGCGTCGGGACGGAGGAACCGTTAGTCCGAGATGGGTAACGCCCATCACATGGCGAAGGGTTCCAGTTCGAAGTCCTACGCGCCAGCAAAGTAGGGCTCCTCTATGAGGAGTGATCGCAGATTTATACCGTCGCTCAAGTCAATGCTTGAGACTCGAAGAGAAGTGCGTATGGCACACAGTCAAACTGTGTGTGGGGAAAAACACTTCGAATGGAGAGCCGGATGCGCCCAAAGGCGCAAGTCCGGTTCGGAGAAGAGCTCGGGCGTCAAACTGCTCCTTGCGGGGTGGGTCGGTCCGGGCTTATTCTACATAGTATACACACTCCCACGAGTGATAGAAATCCATAATTTGTCGCCACATTTATATCAACTTCGAAAGGAACGGGTTGTATGATGCCTATATCGACCCTGATCAACTTGGCGGCCGCAACTGGTGCGTGTTTTGCTGCGTATTATACTGCCGTTAATGCCAAGGTCACTCAAGAAGCCTTGAAGATAGCCCTGAAATCCAGGAACGACAATGTAAGACCAGTGCTTGATTTCAGAAGAGCCGAACATGCACATACCATTGGGAAGCATATCAACAGCGCTGGACAATTAACGTCTGCGTTTTATCAGTTTGAAGTAATGAATGTTGGGCAGGGTTCTGCTGTGTTAGGAGACAACCCGTTTCGGCAAGTCCCCATTCTCGAGGTGATTTCTCGGGAATTATCTCATGATCCGATTCGAGGAAAAATGACTGTCATTCCAGAGGATTTTCCACTTAAAAATACCTTGCGACCTGGAGAAGTGATGAACCTTTCCTTTGGCGCTGGTCAGTTTGGAAATCGGCCTATGGGGAACGTGTTTGAATTGCAGCCCATGTATTACACGGACGTATTGGGACGACAATATGAAACCAGGGTGAGTATCCGTGCAGATGCGGGAGACGTAATAGGGATCACAACGAACATAATCGAAGAACGGTCGAATTCCAATGAGAATTTAGAGCTTTAAATGTGATCGGAACACGACATCAATCTCCCTGGCTCAAAAATGGCTAGGTGTAATACTGTAGATATGTGGATTAATAGGATATTTATTTACTTACTGATCAAATTAGTTTTGTCGTTGAAGGGAAAGTGATGCAACGGTCGGATTCAATTTGCAGGAGGTGCATTTGTGAAGTGGCATAAATCATGGAGTACAAGACGCTGGTGGTGGCACTATTTAATCGGAATTGTCGTGATTGCTGTATGCATACTGGTTCAACATGTCACGCCTTTCGGGTATACATGATATGGCGGCGGTTTGTTAATCGCTATAGTCCTTATCATTGCTAATTGGCTTCTACGCAATAACAACGATTCTAAATGACAAA
The DNA here is from genome assembly GCF_001516615.1 of Ferroacidibacillus organovorans. GTDB lineage: Bacteria > Bacillota > Bacilli > Alicyclobacillales > SLC66 > Ferroacidibacillus > Ferroacidibacillus ferrooxidans_B. The sequence goes on from NZ_LPVJ01000027.1 coordinate 12,830, forward strand.
AACAGCGTTTTTCAGAAGTTTTCCTCCTTGAACTATTGGGGGCAAAAATTCATCACACTGGCGAACCGGGACGGTGTATGATTATACGGAGATCAGGATGCCCTGATCTTGCGGCGCATAAGGACTAGAAAGCCCGACAATATATTCCCGGTATGTCGAGTATGCCCGAGTCTACGTGGAAGATTTCGTGCAAAAGGGGAGTCAGTGTTTGTGACTGACAAGACGATGAATTTATTCCTTCGTATTTCCGAATATCGTGTGGTCGGTAACTATCTTCCGAAGGTACGTCGCTGTTTAGATTCATTGAACACACAGCAACTGTGGGAACATGAAACCCATGAAGCAAACTCGGTTGGTGGAATACTGCTTCACATCTGTGAACAGTTCGATCGTCACACTGCTAGGTACAATCAGGTGGGAACGGTTACAGCTGCTGGCATCGAAGATTATTTTCCGGATATGGGGCTTTCGCCGGAAGAACTCGTTGCAAAAATTGAAGAGACATTTACTGCTTGGCAAAGGGCTATTCATGAACTTCTCTCGGATGAGTCCAGAGTGGTAGACTTGTTCAGCATTTATCATCTCATTGAACACACGAGTTATCATTTGGGACAAATCGTGGATAGAGTACAGCGAAAGACAGGTGAATCGTTCCAATTTGTGCAAAAGGATCTCAATGAGCGAAGTTTGCGGGCTATCGTCGAGGATGAGACAGTAGAATAACGCAGGATGACCGGCGAAAGACAGTGGCAAGCCAACTTTGCATGAATATGCGATGCGGCGTGTCGCAGTTCCTAGGCTATTGGGCAGCATCATCCAATATTGACTAACTTCAAGATGGTGCTAGAAAAGGAAGGATAGTAACTATGGGGCACTTGGGGCTCTCGGGAATCATCGCAACTATTGTGCTAATTGCACTGGTGATTGTACTTGTAGTGTCAATTAGACATGGCTACAGAATGAAACCTTGATGTTGTGTTGCTTGTTAGTGGGCGCTCGAAATCGGAGTAGCATGTATGTATGTTTAATGACATGGTCTCACATGGGGAGATCAACCGGAGTCAATTTAATAGGCAGGCTTTTCTGATAAGTCATTGACCTTTGTTGACTAATGGGCTATAATGGAAACGCAAACTAGCCCGCAGGATTCTGTGCTTGCAGAATCCGGTTGGACTGAATTGCGTACGTAGTTGTAAGACCCTGGGAGAGGGCATTCGTAGCCGAAAAAACTTATGTGGTTTATTGTATTCTGCAATTGGCTCGAAAGTCCTTCTTCCCAAGGAAAAATTTTGGGGAGATGGTTTAATGGAAAATGAACATGAACACGGACACGGAAATGAACACAGAAATCATGGAGGGCAGCCGCAACATCCGCCTAAACCTCCGCAACCTGAGCATCATCCAGGAAAGCCGCCCAAGGGCGACGACAAGAAGTTTGCATGATGCCAACACTCACTTGGTACGAACGTTATCCGCATCTCTTTGACGAAGAGAGGGAGACCCTGCTACAGCAGGGTTTCTCTCTGGAGCAAGTTGCAATTCAGCAACACAAACTTGTCAAATTTACAGGCACCATACAGTTTGAGGGTGAAAGCTTCAATATTTTGATTGAATACCCAAAGGCTTTCCCTCATTTCCCGCCAAATGCCTATTGTCAGAATGTCCAATTTCAAAGACATCAAGATGTACAATCTAAACGGCTGTGTTTGTATGAAGAATGGAAAGATTTGGATTTTGAGGTTTTTGGACACAACATAGTCGAGAGAATTAAAGAATGGCTACATGGGTATAAGTATGGGTTCAGTCCAGACTCGGAGATAAACGGACCCGAGCCGAAACAATACCATCAACTCACATCTGGGTTTCGCGGAATCATATTAACACCGAGGGAACTGATAGACAACTGGAGTTTCAGCGAAGCTGTATTTTCCATGAGAATTGCAAGGCTCCGTGATATATGGCAGGGCATTTTAGTAGATATATCTGGTGCAGGAAATACCATTCAAGCCCAACCCATTCATCAAGAATTGTACAAGAACTATCCAGTTGTACATGGCATGTGTTTCGATGTGAATAGTACACCACCGTATTTCCACTCAGGAGTTGAGATCGTTCAATGGTTAGAGGCACATGGTCACGAGAATGTGTTACAAAAATGTATAAGTGCCAGTCACCACTTGCAAGACCAGAACTCGATGTTTGGTCCACTGCTCGGGATACGGTTCATAGATGAGGATGAGTTGCGAGGGCAGACGAGACGTCGCTTTATGATTGTCGCCATTGATTTTCAGAACCAATTTCAAAATCCGAATAGTATCCGAGTGACGCCCATGTGCATCTTTGAGTCAAAGGACATTTCTGAAGAAGTTGTTTTTCGACGTGTAGCCGAATTGCGACCGTTGCAAAATATGAGCGCAGTTATTGTTGGACTGGGTACCATTGGTTCATCAATTGCATTGGACCTTGCTAAAGCCGGGATCGGGAAAGTTGCATTGGTGGATCACGGTTCACTGGATGTTGGAAACGTTGTTCGGCACGTGGGAAATTTGCAACAACTCGGTCAACTTAAAATTGAAGCAGTGACTGCCCATATGAAATCCCACAATCCATACATTGAAATCCAAGAGATTCCCACATACGTGGGAGCATTCCAGGATGAAGAAGTACTGACAAATTGGATATCGAGTGCTGACATATTAATATGTGCAGTCGGTCATTCACCTACAGAAAGATATTTGGATCGAATAGCCCGTCAAAGTAACACTCCTACAGTTTATACATTTTCCAGTTCGGGGGCTTGGAGTGGGCGTGCATTTCGAGTGATACCTGGTACTACTGGATGTTATCACTGTCACCAGTATTTCATTGATGACGGCACTTTGCCCCCCCTGAGTGCTCCGCCGGAGGAATTGGTGATATTTGACAATGGATGCGCTATTCCAGCTTTTCCCGGGAGTGGACTGGATACAGGAATTGTTTCTAACCTAGCATCTCGGTTGGCCATTCAAACACTGCTTGTCGGGCACCCGAATGCGTACGAACCAACCCAAAATGACCATATTGTTTGGTACAGCCGAGGCAAAAATGGCAATCTGGAGATTGTTCAAAAGTCGGTGGGAAAACATGCACACTGCAAATGGTGTTAGCCACGTATTTATGTGCGAGAGTGCAGTTACTGCGATGCATTCTGAAATTAGGAAGTATCGGATCTGTGAAACCGGTGGTATGTTAATTGGCTATCGACGTGATGAACAAATGGTCATTACTCACATTACGGGTCCCGGACCCAATGCACGACATCGGTTATTTTCATTCACTCGTGATACTGAATTCTGCAATCAGGAATTGGAGCGCCTGTACTTTCAGTCAAGTGGCGTTTTGACTTATCTGGGAGAATGGCATACTCATCCTCTTGGGGAGCTCTATCCGAGTGCACAGGATTCCCGAGAGATGAGAGCTATAGCGACAACCCCAAGCTATCAGACCACGTGCCCAATTCTCCTTCTTGCAAAGATCGACAAGCGGAGCGACGGACCCGTTGCACAATGTTTTCGCTATGTGGTGAACAGAAAAATTTCTGTCCCAGAGATGTTCATATGCTCTGATGTTGATATTAATTGATTGACGCGTGATTAAGTCTGTGTTTTGCAGACCAAAAGTGCAGAGTTTCGCTGCGAAGAAATATACGTGTCGCTGCATTTTTACTCACACCGCTATGCTTGATATGGAGCCTCCATGAGCGTGATTTACGCTTGAAGGGCCGCTTGATACCATCAAGCTTGGCCAGTAGCAAGCCTATCACGCCCACCTCTCCACATAAAGCATAGCTAACTTATGCGCATAAAGGTGTATGGAGATGACTGCAAAACTCTGCACTTCTAGACTGCGACAAACAATCAAGTCCGGATCTGTTGTTACTGATAAGCTATCCAGTCCAAAGGTTGACGGCACAAGATGTCCTAGTTTAGACGACATACATTTCCAAATGCCGTATTCGCTTGATGATGGGTGATGATTATGATGGGCTACAATGTCCGACCTTAAGGCTTTTTAGCTCAAATATAACGTTGACGATCTATTTTGTCCGTTTCACGACACGATTTGGACATTGACGCCCGACTTGCCACGACATGTTATGGAAATTTCGTCCTTCCTTCCTATTGAAGCTCACACTATGTGCTGGTGGTTTTCTCGACCACATTGTCGTGTGAGGTGAATCAGTATCCAGTTGGGCGAATGGCGGTTGTACCAACAGCTTATGAGCTAGGGCTGAATCCACAAATGCGTGGATTCAGCCACCATAACCAGTATGGGTGCCCTTCATCGCCTGTCAAGGCTGGAAGGATTGCCTTGACAGGCTCACCTTAGCTGTCTGTACGAGTCCCTTAGAGCATGGAGATACCAGTCAAGGTCATATGAATACTTTGCAATCTTGACTGATTCACGGCTTTGGTCAACATAGCAACCAAATCCTGGACATCCTACGCCATCAACTTTTGGGCATTATAAGGTAGCTAAAACAGTGGGTCCGTCCAGAGAGTGGATGAAAATATGAAAAAAAGCATGAACAACGAGCCTTAATCCCCACAAATTGTTTGTGCGTGGTTCTTGTGCTCACATCAATACTTTTCGCCGCAAGGTGTATACTAACGGAAAAACCATCCAGAAAGGATGAAGTATCCGTTATGAGCACTGATAACCGTCAACATAAACACACCAACCGCCTCATCCACGAAAAGTCACCATACCTACTCCAACACGCGCACAACCCAGTCGACTGGTACCCATGGGGTCCAGAGGCGTTCCAAAAAGCCGCCCGCGAGTCGAAGGCCGTATTCCTCTCCATCGGCTATTCGTAGCCCTGCGGGGCTACGAATAGCACGATACGCTGAAAGTGGAGTAGTTTATCGACCTGTCACTGATGCCGAGTCCATATATTACTCCATTGGAGGAAGATGGAGGAACGGATAATTTCCACTCTCGGTTCCAGAGTAGCTGTCGACACTCTCTCTATTTACATCCTGGTAGGTAACTGGAAGGGAAGATATTGCTGTCTTATTATTGCTTAATCAAGGAAGTCAGTGCTAGTTACATCTTCAATAGAACTGGCCTCAAAATCCAACTTACCGTGTGTGTTCTTGCCGATTTGAATGACATAGTTCCCTTTGAATGTAACAGCGCTATCATCAACCGCCTCATACCGCACTTTGGCGAAATCGGTGCTTTTCATCTTAACGTTCACAATACCGCTTGGTGTCCGAACAGTTGCAGTTTGTCTTGCAATATTCAGAGATTCAATTAGCCCGGTAATAGTTGATTCGCTGGCAGTAAATTTTTCACCATACAAACTCCGAATGTAGTCTCTGTTGTCTATGTCAAATTGTACTTTTTCTAAATTGAAATCATCCTGAGTGTGCAACTCCACTTGCGTGACTCTCGAGGTATTGTTGACTCGGTTGGCAATAGTCGCAACTTCAGAGTATAAATTTATAATAAATTGAAGTTTCGCCTCCATAGCAGAATTTGCGGGTTCTTTTGGCTTAGTCCGGCTGTCGAACATTGTATGTATTTGCTTCTTTGAATAAACGGCTACTGCTGTTATCATTTCTGAAATACAGGCACCTATCGTTGTTGAATAGATTCCGGTTAAAATTGGGTGACTTGCTAAAAATGCGTCGAGAAGATAGGAGTCTGATTGTTTTTGTCGTGCACTGATTTGCAATGCCAATTTGCGACGTTCCACGCTAGATAATTGCTGTCGACCTTTATGGTAGCCACGTGTTTCGAGATAAGCTTTATGTACGAGTCTTTGAACAGATATAAGACTTTCTCCAAGGTCATATATTGGAACGGATTTCTCAGACAACTCTTCACCGATAAAGCGTATCTTCAATAGACTCTTCCGATTTTCTAACGCCAAGGGTTTTCATCCTCCCGTGAAGACTGGAATAATGCAACGAATATTGGATCGTTGCTAATTTGGTATCTGCAAAACTAGAAAACATCCTGTTCTGCCATCATAAAGTGACTTAGTACGGTTTCAACATTCAAATTCTCTTCGATAAACTCTTTCGCTGATCCAGCATGAAATTTAACCTGTTCTCGTTGCTTGGGTTTCAAGATACATAAGGCATTATCTCTGAAATTTGGATCTTTGTTTAAATCGATAATCAAAATAGCTCTCTCGACGTTGTTCTGAAGAGCTTGGCGAAGGAGGCTGTTTATATAGTCGTCACTGAAACTGTACCCAATCACAATTACGAGCTTGCATGCCAATAGGTAGTTTCGTAACTCGTAAACGTTGAATAGGTAGGGATCAATGGATTGCATTTTCGCTTCTGTTCCAAAAATAAGGTCCGGAGTGTCAACAGGGTGTGCTGCGAGTTGCAATATGTTATTGTGTTCTGAATCGCGTGTCCAGTCAATTGAACCGTGCAGTTTGTAGAGATAGATCCCTGCAGAGACCGCTTGATTAGAGAGGTCGAATCTATAACTATTCCACTCGCCATTATCGTCAAAGCCAAGTTCGAGATCGACTGCATTAGACTGTGAATGTTCGAGACACAAATCGTAGTTAAGTGAAAACATCCGTATCGGATAGCCAAGTTCTTGCTGAAAATCATAAAACCGTTTGTAATATTGAGCAGGTTGGTAATTGGGTAGCTTTACCCATTTCAGAAGTTGGCGTGTAATCAACTCCCGAAGTTCCTTGATTTTTTCAAAGTTTGTACCGGCAAGGTCAATCAGGCGGTTGTTCCAATTGGCGATGAAGGGATATACAATGTTTTTTTCCTTCTTTTCCAACTCGGACAGCACGATCATCAGCCGTTCAATTCCGACGACGCGATCAAATTCACCGAAAATACCATCGGAGTATATAACTGCACTCTTTATGTAGTAATAGAGTTGCCGATATTTTTGCCACTCTTCCGTGTGAATCAGCTTGGATTCGATTTCATGGACCATCTGGTTGACCGTCGGTATTCCGGCATCAACACTGCATCCTGCCCCTAGGAGGAAAATAACGTCATCTTTTTTAACGCTCATTCTCAACGCCCTCCTATAAAAACCACGGTAAAGCATAGTTGCTAAGATCAATGTCACCATTAGGGTTGAACTTATAAAACTCTGCAATGAACTTGGCAATAAGGTTTGGATAAAATATTGAAACTGGTACCAACTTTGCATTGAATCCTCGCCAGTTTGCACCGGATAGATTAATGATGTCTTGTAAATAGCGCATCATTTGGTCCTGTTGAACTTCGGTTGAATTCATGAATTGGATGTGAACCGGGTTGCCAACTCTGGTGCGCACAGAATTCTTGCCAGGTTGAAGACCTTCGAACCAGACGAGAAACTCGTCACGTGCAAGTTGAACATAAGTACTCTCAGTCGGGATTTTTGTATTGTTGTCTGCAAATCCGAAAAACTTGTTGTGCGTGTTGATTTTGACGAATTGAAATTGAATGTGTGCATATCGTCCCGAAACTTGTCTTACTCCTTGTTCAATGTAATTCATCTCGTCTCTTCGGATTTTGAAGGGCAGATGGATTACACATTTTTCAATCGAATTATCTACATTCTCTTCGATGGACTGTTGAATGTTTGTGCGGAGTTCTTCGATATAATTTGTCCTATTCTGGGAGTTCCCAAGAACATTGATTTTTCTATAGACCCCACTAGAATCTAGACAAACCGAGTAAGCAAAGTATTTAAGAATGTGGCCATCAGAATCTTTCTTGTGGGCAGACCCAATTCCAAAGATCAAGCATTTTTCATTGCTTGGCTTGACTTCCCATGGGATTCCACCCAGTTTGGAAAATATCTGAAGAGCTACGTTTCCAACAGACCACTGAAAGACGCGCGGATCCATGAGTTTTTCGATGCGGATGGTTTGCACAGGCAGACATTGAGACGTAAATAGATATTTTAAATAATGGTACGGAGAGAAGCCTGAAGATGGCATATCATCCTTCTGGTCTAGTAAAAAGACTCCGATAATCGCCCGTGTCGGAAATTCTCTTCGATATTCCTGGATATCAACCAATGTTTTGTCCAGACTTTCCTTTGATAAGTCCGTGAGAATAATAGGTTTGAAGTTGTCGGCGTGAAGCTCCACTCCGAATAACTCACTCATTCCAGCAAATCGGTCACGGTTCTTTTGGCCGGTAATGTACTTATAGAATTCGTTCGCAGCATCACGATGCTGTTGCCGAAAGATACATACCAACAAGGGATCTTCTTTAAGCGTCTTAAATGCGCCGTGCCTAGCGATGCCGGAAAATTGATGAATTGCTTCCTTTCCTGCCCCGACTACATAGGACTTCGCTCGTAAGGAATGGGATGTAAGTTTCAGCAAGTTCCCGTCGATATCCAATTCTTCAGCAAGATCGACGTTGAAGGGAAAGAGACGGGCTCCGAACCGATGGATGAACTGATTTATCTTGTCGAACTGATCGCTATAAAAGTTGACGTTGCTTTTCCCAAATTTATCAAGACTCAAACTCAACTGTTGCACTCTAATCGAATAAGGGGATCCCTGACGTACCCGAAATGCAAAATTAACTAGAAAACCAAATTCGGATTCCGCTTTCAAATAATAGGGTTGAACTTCAACCACCTCATGACCTTCGGCATGGCGGACGAGCACAAAGTCTATACTCTTCACAAACTCATTATGACTATTTTGTAAGTACTCGGACGAACTCAGTGAACCTGTGGTCTTTTCCAAAAATCGTTGCCAAATTGCCCACTGGGCCAGATAGGGATTGTCGCGGCCCTCACAAAGGAAATTCTCAAAGCCAACCTGTTCGGTTAAAGAAACCCAGTATTCCTTGTATTCTGTCGAGACTCGACTTATTGGTAGTTTCGCCCGGTAAAATGATGGTGGTTTCGACAGGCTGTCGTACTCCTGTCTATAAATATGGAATGAAAAATTATGAGGGCTTATGGAAAGAAAATTAAGTTGGATTGGAAGGTTGCTCAATGAACTTCACCTAGTCTCAGAACGTGCTATAGTTTTATCCAAAAGTAATATTCGACATACTTCAGCCAATTCCTCCAATCGGAGGAATTGGCAAGCGAACTGAAGCCATATTCAGTGGGGGACATGGTATAAACCTCTGCATTATCGAGACAGAGTTGTGGGAACCACGTTTGTGGTCCGACGGAGGAGAAGTTTAGAAATCCGTGTTTGTCCGCACTTGTTCGGGTTTCGGAGGAGCATGTAGGATATGGAGGGACGTGCGTATGCGTTGCTTTGCACGAATCGAACCCAACGTAATGGTGATGTTAGGCTCTAATGGTGGACACAGCGAATCGAGAATGTGAAAATAAGTAAATCGATTCGAGGTGTTTATGATGACAAAGCCAACTAGGCACAGCACGGAATTTAAATTGAATACGGTGAAAATGATTTTGGAGGAGGGGCGGGTCGCCTCTCAGGTTGCACGGGATTTGGGCATTTCCGACAAGACATTATACGGCTGGATAGCGCAGTATAAAAACGACCCGAAGCACCCGTTTGTTGGATCTGGTTATATGAAGCCAGATGCGCAAGCAACGCGGGATTTGGAGCGAGAAAATCGTGAGTTGAAAGAGGAACTAGAGATTTTAAAAAAGGCGCTGCGCATCTTCAGCAAGGACCGGAAGTAAGGTATCAATTCATCTATGATCACCGCTTCGACTATTCGGTTCAGAGGATGTGCAAAGTGCTTGAAGTCTATCGAAGCGGGTACTATGCATGGGTTAAACGCCCAATTAGCGAGCGCAAACAGCGTCGAATGAATCTCACCCGACGTATTCATCAAATCTTTCTGTCCTCTCGGCGTTTATACGGGAGTCCAAAGATTATGCGGGTGTTGCGAGACGAGGGCGTACGTGTTGGGCAGAAAACAGTGGCTCGTATCATGCGGGAGAATGGACTGAAGAGCCGCACAGTCCGCAAATATAAGGCAACAACCAATTCCAAACACAATCAGCCTGTGGATGACAACGTGCTAAATCAGACGTTTACGGCCGAGCGACCAAACCAGGTGTGGATGTCGGATATTACATATGTCTGGACCGCAGAAGGATGGCTCTACGTCGCGAGTATCATGGATTTATACACACGAAAAATTGTTGGATGGAAAGCCGACTCACGCATGACCAAGGAACTCGTGATTAGCGCATTAGACGACGCGTACAAGCGGGAAAAACCAGCTGATGGCGTGTTGCATCATTCGGATCGAGGCAGCCAGTATGCGTCCAATGAGTACCAAGCAAGGCTGAAAAAGTACAAGATAAAAGGCAGCATGAGTCGAAAGGGCAACTGTTACGACAACGCTTGCATTGAAGCATTTCACAGCGTCATTAAACGTGAGCTCATACATTTAGAGACGTACAAAACGCGCAAACGGGCGCATAGAGACATCTGGGAGTACATCGAGATTTGGTACAACCATTTGCGGATTCATTCGTCGATTGGATATAGAACTCCTGTTCAATTCCAATCGGTGTATTTCAAAAAAGTGAACAAGCAGGCTAGCTAGCATAAAACAACAATGTATCAGACTGTTTTGATATTATTTGTTCGGGGTGTCCACCATATTGACTTAATACCATGGATGTCTTCAGAACCAGATCAGTATCCAGTGGACACCCCCCGGCCGTATTCCTGACAAGTAGTCAGCTTTGATTCCGCGCTACCAATAACATTGTTTGTCATAGTAATTGGGAGAGGGAAGAAGGGATTTTTGATTATAATATCGAAAATATCATAGCGAACTGAGGGATGGGTCTAGACATATCGAGAATACATAAATTTAACGGTAAAATGAGGAGTACAATGAGCACCGACCGGTATAAGGTAACTACCCAGTACATGAAAAAGGAATTATTTCGCGCATTAATGCTGCAAGGATATGTTATTAGGAGAGACCGTGTTGACTTACCGACGCTAGACACAAAAGAAGATATACGGGAAGCTCATTTGATTCAACGCAGGTCACGTTTAAAGGTTGAGCAGTTGTTCTACAAGTCACGTGGAACTGATTTGATAGACGATTTCTTCGCTAATGGTCACGACGTTAATCCATCTTCTTTCGACCCTGAGATTATTCCGGTAGAATCAGGCAAATGGACAGGGGAACTGTTTCGAGTTGCCACCTTACTTTGGAGTATTCCGGTCAGTAGGGGATACGGTCGAAGAATGAGGTTTTTAGTCATGGATAAATTCAATGGTAAATTGGTAGGCATAATTGCATTAGGTGACCCAGTTTTTAACCTTAAGGTTAGGGACCAGCACATAGGTTGGAATTCGAATCAGCGAAAAGAGCGCTTATTCAATGTCATGGATGCTTATGTTTTGGGTGCGGTCCCTCCATACAATGAACTGCTGGCGGGCAAATTTATCGCTGGTGTATTGTTAACCAATGAAATCAGAGACCAGTTTCGCAAGAAATATCAAAATACTTCTACCATCATCCAGGGTATAGTTAAACCTGCTGACCTCGTGTTGATTACGACGACATCCGCTCTTGGGCGTTCATCTATCTATAATCGAGTTTTTTATGATAACAACAGCATCCGAAGATTTTTGATGGAGAAAATCGGGTACACGTCGGGTTATGGACATTTTCATATTCCTGAAGAGATTTTTGAACTCATGAGGAAGTTCTTAGAAGAACGTGATGATAACTACGCTAATGGGCATCAATTTGGGAACGGCCCAAACTGGCGTATGAGAGTGATACGGAAGACAATGCAGTATCTAGGATATTCAAAAACTCCAGTACTTCATCATGGTATCAAGCGAGAAGTGTTTGTTGCACCGTTGGCAAGGAACTTTAGAGAATATTTAAAGGGTGAGACCGGGTGCCCCGACTTCCTCCCGCTCACTTTGGAGGAATATGGAACATATTTTGTTGAAAGATTTATGGTACCACGGTACGACAGAATTGGCGGCATATCTCATCATTATGTCTCTAACGTTAAGGCTCATATAGAACAATTGTTGACGGAGGATATTAATCGACCGCTCCAATCCGATAGTTTGAATTTTTCACCGTCTCAACTGATGTGACATGTATAGAAAGGGTGTGAAATGGTGGATTGGGCCCTTGATTCAGAAAATAAGTTAAATCACGTCAATGCCAAGGATCCGTACGTAATGAAACATCGTTTGTATCAATGCCCCGTCTGCCGCAGCCCTGTTCGATTACGGAAGGGGCAGAAACGGGTACCCTATTTTGCGCATGTCTCAGGGGCGGCAGATGACCTCGAGTGTAAATTATATAGTCCTTCAACTTATATTAAAGTTCCAGGCAATTATATGAGGCTGCACCTGAATTATATATTAGAGTTTTGGACGGTAGCGATGCCCCCCATCCGTGGCAACTACAAGTACATATTCCTGAACCAGTTTTGCCTGAAGAGTTACGCTCGGGTCGCTTGCTCATTCGTCAAGCTCTCGGTGGAACCAGGATTATTCCATTGCGAAGTATTCAGTCTGTAGGTATCCGTGTGGCAGTATCTCCTCAGCTACTTCCTTACAAAATCGAGGGGATTGAGGTTGAGGAATCCGATTGGATGAATCGTATTTCAGTTGTGCCAGCACTTAGTAGTCAGGCGAATGTTTTTCACACTGGTCTGAATGGCGGCAGAAGACTGAATGATAAAGAACCCATTACATGGGGGAAATCGTACGTTTTATTGTGGGACGAGGCGAACCCTATCAAAACCCCTGTCTTTCTGCATTCACAGGAACTCAATTTGCAAGATTCTTGGATAGGACAAATCGTGTACTTGCCAAAGACATATGACAGTGTAGTGGCAAAGTGGGTCCTGAGCGTACTAGGGCGTCCCATTATCCCTCAGCAGCGCACATTAATTTTGATGAGCCCTGTACCCCTCAATGAACTTGCAGATGGCACCTTAGTTGTTCCCACCGATCAGGAAGTAATCATTGGGACCATGGGGGGTCAGCCCAAGTCTACTCTCACCCTACTATTCACAGGCGAAGGAATAACTAGAAAGATTCAACTTGTTAAAGCTGATGACATGCCTTGCGTATTTAGGTTCGGACATCTCAACGATGGAATGATGCATCTTTGGATAGAGAACGAGCCTGACTGTGCGCTGCATCTCCTAGCACGAACTTCTGAGTTATGCCATCCATCGTTTCCTAAGGTATCTTTAGTTACGTCTGGTTCAGAAAACGAAATTTTTCTCCATGCTGATGGCTCGGTGAAAAAGTTACAGAATGTTCGTGATTCCGGTGGATATTTAACGCAGGTAAATTTACCTCCAAGGGTATCGATGAAAGTGGTATCAAGTGAATTTGATGAACCACTGGAACTTACGGGAGGATCGGACGACGAGGCTTACGAACGTACATTGGCGTTCATTAACGAGGTGATGCATAAGAAGGAAATACCGATCACATTTGATGCTGGAGCCTTCGGGAATTTAACCCTTGAAGGATCCACTCCGAAATCGGTCGGTCAGGTTCGCATGTCTGCGGAATGGCGTAGAAAGGTGTCTTGGGTATTAGGACTGTCAGAGACGGGTTGGAATAGGCATTATTCGGTCATACATAGGCTGATCCGCGCTGCTGACCATACGTTTATGGAACGCTTAGATATACGATTGTTACGGATGTTAAGTCAGAAGTCTTCACCTCCCGAGTTGGATGGGCATGTTATTAATCTCCTTGCTGAGTGTCGGCGACTTGTATACGAGAGAGTTGAAAGGGGACGCACAATGCCATGAACCTGAGCTACTCGGATGAAAAACGGTTGATTTTATCAACAATCGAGATTGAGAACATAATGTTATTTATTGCTGATATACCTCTTAAGGAACGGCAAGGCATATTCAATCATCTGGTCGTCAAAGTCAATGGATTCAGGCCCAATACAAGGCAGTATCTTGAAAGGAAAATGCAAATTTATCTACAACGGCGACATCATTGGTCAGAGAGAGAGTGGAACATTTTTGTACAATTATGGCTTCAATGGACTATGGGCCATCCTAAGATATTGACCAATATCGGATGTTCGAAACTAGATGAGGTCGTGAACATTGTGAGCGAAATGAGTGCAGACGAAGACGTCATGATTAAATACTTTGACGGACTTTCGAATGCCGAATATAGTGTGTCTGTGTCACGACGCGATCTTAGAAATTGGTTCGATTTCGGTCCATTTAATCCCAATGATTGTGTAGCAGCACTTATTGAACGAGCACCGACAGAAAAATTTTTACAGTTTGTCGCCAAGGCAGATACAATACAAAGTACATTAAATGGCTTAGAGGGGCGTTTACAGCAGGTAATTGAACACGTATCTACTTCTCGGGAAGAATTGTGGACCGCTGTGAATGAAACGTTGACCAAAGTTCAGAAATTTACATCTGCCATTGAAGATGTAAGTGACCGCCAACAGCATTTACAGCTTGCCCATGAAGAAAATGCAAAAGCAGGGGAGTTATCCCTTAGAGGTGTCCAGGCGGAACTTGAGGAACGTATTGTACGTTTAGAGCAAGAGACCTCCCAGTTCAATGTTCGCTTTCAAGATTCATTGGCGAGAACTACGAATGTTATAGATCACTTGAGCAGCGGACTAGGTACATTGTCCGTGGTACAAGGACGTAGAAATGATAAAAATTTTGACGTCAGTAAGTTACAGAGTGAACCCGGTCCAATAGATATAATTGAAACCACGGACGCGTTGATTTCCAAGATAAGGAAAAGTGTTAATTCACTTGGTGTGCAATTGTCTGATGCGAAACTGGTCGCCGCTATTGTTACCGCTTCAGTAGGGGCTGGTCAATTGACGACGTTCACTGGTTCTTATTCCCTTACTATTGCACGATGTTGTGCACTCAGTTTAGCTGGGGATGCCGTTTATATCGTTAGAGTCCCCACCGGTTTGTTGGATTTCAACGAGATCTGGAGCGGAGTGGACGAATTAATCAAAGACGCTTCTGGTAAGGGCGCTCCGATAGGGGTGATTTTTGAGGGATTAAATAGGGCTTTTTGTAGCGCCAGTGGAAACCGGTTAAAAGAATTGATTGAGGAACGAATGTTGGGAGTTACTGACGGTCAGCTTCGTTCTCCATACTTATTTGCAACCTTAGTAGATGGACCTGCTGGACTTCAGGAAAGAGCACCGTTCGAGATGGGTCCTGTCCTTTACACTGACATTTTGCAATGGAAAAAGACACCGGGATTTATACAGTCCCCGAGCAAAGCGGCGGGTGCTGTCTGGAACGGGTTTACTGAAGGCATCAATTCACATGGTAGCATGGTCACGGAGCATGAAGAGATACTGCCAGAATGGTTGTCGCCTCATTTAAGTGCTTTGTCCTATCGTGTATTTCATTCAGCTTTCCACTATCTAAATATGATTGATTACGCGAATGCCGACAGGGCATTGTCTTTTGGATGGATCGCTCCTTGTTTGATAAACTTTAATCGTTCTGAATTTGACAGACTGGTTGATGATGATTATTTCGATGAGAAGCTTAGTAGACCACTAGAAGCGCTTGTAAAGTTGGTGGATAGAAATGGATACAATTAATTCGGCGTCTAGTGAGGAATTTCTTCATTTCAAATTGGCGGAAATCGGCAGTGGAGTACGTGACGAAACTGCTGGGATTGTCGTAATCGTTGCAGAATATATTCGCGATTGGCTCTGGCATTTGTCATTGCATATGCCACAGTCGTTTGGTCAGTATAAATTCAGCCCTGTTCATATTCTTCGATTGCTAGACAATGTGGAAAATCAGTTAACCCCTGCGTGGTCTGAATCCAGTGAAAATGGCGTCGGCAATGACGTCTTCAACATAAGAAATATAATTATGTGGACGCTTGAACGATTGCAGGAGATAGGTGACGTGGTCAAAGTTGGAACACATCACTGGATTCCTGCACCTATCCGATTCGTCAAGATGCCGGATACTGAACGAATTTTCGTTTTCGGAGGAGTATCTAACTCAATTCTAAAGCGGCAGTTGCCTAAGTTGCGGTATGTTGGTTTGGGACGATACCTTCTAGATGTAGAAATACCAGATAATATGCGGCATGAGTCAAATTTCTGGCAGAGCTACACTTCTTGGCTAGGAGAGATTCCGGACAATTTGGAATCATGGATCGACGAACTCAAGACTGTGGTAAATAAACACGGCGGTGTAAGTTCAGCGAGTTTCGCTGACTACGAAGTATTTGTTTCCGTCCCGGAAGTACGTAGAACTACACATAAATCGTGGGTTTCGGCCAATGAATTACATTGTACTCGGGAAGACATTTTTCTGTGTAGAACCACCGATTTCACAGAATATTTTATTGGGCAAATAAAGAATGGACAATTACTCAAGGAACTACCTATGGGTAATATAGACCGACAGTGGCTTCAAATCGGACTATGCACTCGGCACGGGTTATCACCTTTGGCCACATTGAAGGATACCAAGATATATTTCTCTCCTCAGCTGCCAGAAGCGTTACGTAGACGTTTGATGACGTGTTTGGTTCCTTTGCCACCTATTGAAGGGCGACAACAGTATTATGTTTCAAAGGGCTCACTTTCAGATGCAGAGAATGTGTATTCGTACTATGGATATCAGACCAAACACGTAGGAGGTCGACAGTCTATATGAACGAGGATAAATCAATTGGCGTTTTTGGTTTAACGACAACTCTCCACAACGTTTTGCGTTCCTATTTGGAATCTGCCTACCATATCCGAAATATTTCTCTCATTGAAGAGAGACGACGATTGCTCGATAAGACGGGAACGATAAGTCAGCAGGCATATGTTGAGTCGACTCCAAGCTACGCACTTGGCAAATGTTACAAAGAGTTGGATTTACCGCATGTTTCTTTAAAGGTTCTGCACGATATTTCTAATCTAACCCCATCGGTTGGTATTTATCCAACTCCGTATCACCACCAGTCGGAAGCGTTGGAGGCTTTTTTTCGTGGCGATTATGACTTAATCATTGCCACTGGAACGGGCTCTGGGAAAACAGAAAGCTTCCTAATGCCGATTTTGGCCTCGTTGGCTCTTGAGGCAGATTCCCACCCAGACTCTGCAAAACTACCTGGATGCCGCGCACTACTTCTTTACCCGATGAACGCACTGGTCAATGATCAACTCGCCAGAATACGAAAGCTCTTCGGAGATGAAAGGGTTTCTCAGATACTAAAGAAAGGGAGAAATCGGCCGGTTCGCTTCGGTTCTTATACATCTAGGACGCCATATCCCGGTCTGCGAAGTGCAAATCGAGACGACAAGCATATCCGGCCCCTGTTTGAAAAGTTCTATCTTAAATATACGAATGATGATGAAAAAGTTGAATTACTTAAAGACAAAGGGAAATGGCCAAGTAAAGACATTAGGGCTTTTTATGGTAAGGAGCTTGAGGAGGAAGATGTCTATTCTTCAGGCAAGCGTAAAGGAAAGCCTCGAATAATTCGACACTGGGAGAAACGTTTGCGAACGCAACCAGATGATAGGGAACTGATAACACGTGACGAGGTGCAAAGAACGTGTCCTGATATTCTAATTACAAACTACTCGATGCTTGAATACATGCTCATGCGTCCCATTGAACGTTCAATTTTTAAGCAGACGACCGAATGGTTGGAGTCAAATCCCGGTAACCGTCTCATATTGGTTTTGGATGAGGCACACATGTATCGCGGTACCGGTGGGGCAGAGGTCGCTCTACTAATTCGTCGGCTAATGGCCCGACTACAGATATCTCGCGATCGGCTTCAATGTATATTGACGAGTGCCAGTTTAGGTGAAGGGGCGGAGGCAGAAGCAGCCGTATTGGATTTTGCAGGGAAACTCACTGGGCTTACTTCTGAATCTAACCGCCGTTTTAAGCTTATAAAGGGTGTTCAAGAATCGGTGAATCATGCACAGCCTGGAACCTTTCAGGAGGCTGAAATCCTCGCGAAATTCAATTTGGACGATTTCCAAAAAGGTATTGTAGAGCATCACCCAGGGCGGACTGCGCTCTTGCCGTTGGTAAGTGACCTGAGTTGGGGAACTTTACCTAGTGACTGGGACGATATACCTGATTTTTTATATCGGAAAATGAAGAATTGGGGACCGGCAGAACTCATGGTTGAGAGTCTTAGCGGGCATGCAGTTCAAGTTGATGAGTTGTCGAGTACACTTTTCCCTCGTGTACCAGAGATGATATCGCATCCTGCTACTGAGGCATTGATTGCTTTAGGCACATTCGCGCAAAACAAACATGATGGCCGTGTATTTCTGCCAACTAGGCTACACCTATTTTATCGTGGCCTACCTGCACTTTATGCCTGCACAGATGTAGCCTGTACCGATCGGTTGGGGACAGAGGAGACACAATCTATTCTGGGATGTCTTCACACGACTCCGCGTTTACGGTGCACGTGTCATTCAAAGTCGCGTGTTTACGAACTACTGACACATCGAGACTGTGGTGCTGCATTCATAAAAGGGTACACAAGGGCAACCGCTGACTCATTTCTCTTGCATGAGCCGGTAGGTGACGTAGGTATCCAAGATTCGTCTGAACGGTTTTATGACGTACAGTTACTGGTTGATGGGGAGCCGCATGTTGACGCACTTCAGGATTGTAACCTTTTATGGTTAGATGCAAAAACAGGACGTCTAGCGCGTGAGGAACCGCGCGACAAACGAGGATTTTTAAGGGTATACGCCCCGGTTCCTAAAACAGGTAATGGAGAAGATAGGGTGTTTGGACGGTGTCCCATCTGCTTGAGGACGTGGCGTGGCAGGAGCAAAATCATGGATTTGTCAACGAAGGGTGAGGCACCATTTGCGAATTTGGTGAAGGAGCAATTGTTCCTTCAATCCCCTAAAATCACTGAAACAAGCAAGTATCCAAATGGGGGAAGAAAGGTACTCTTATTTTCCGACGGTCGACAAAAGGCGGCACGTTTGGCTCGGGATATACCACGTGAAGTGGAGTGGGATTCGTTCCGGCAAGCTATTAGTCTCGCAGTACGAAAATACCATCAAGTTACCGATCGCGACCCAAGAATAAACTCAAGTCTGTATGGGGCTCTAATTGCAGTGGCTTCGGAGTTTAATACGATCTTTTTCGATGGACCAGATCGGAAAGAATTATTGAAAGCAGTGAAGGAGTTTCGCGACGAGCTTGACGGAAGCTTGGAAGTGGCGATTGAGGAAAACTGGGATTTTACTCCTCCTCAGTCGTATTACCGCCTGTTACTAAGACAACTGTGTAGTCCTGAGTTTTCGCTTCGGGCAGCAACACTAGGGTACGTTCGGCCTGCCTCTATTGAAAGACTGATTCAGGAATTGAGGCGGATAAATGAATCATTATCACGAGATGATGTTGAACAAATCTCAGTTTCTTTTGTCCAGGAAGTTTTGTCCGATTATGCATTTGAGACGGAATCTTTGATATCGGCATCAGTTCGACGCGACGCGGCTGGACATCCGCAAAACAGTTGGGCAAGTGATGGGAAATTGCCCAACGCTGTGCGGAATATTTTAATACAGTCTTTCGGACTACGTTACGACGATGTTGAAAAGATTGAAGGAGTTTTAAGAAGAAAGCTGTGTCATTCACTGGGGGATGCGTATGTATTAAAAGGTAATGAGGTCTCGCTTACAATTAGACCTGATGAAACTTGGTATCAGTGTAATGCTTGTACATATTTATCACCCGTTCACTTAGCCGGGCATTGTGTCAACTGTGGAAGTCGTGAAGTTCAACCTTTAATCCCTGAATCTAGCGAGTATATCAGGGCACGCAAGGGATTTCTTCGTGAACCGGTGATGTTGGCGCTTAGCGGATTAAAGAGTCCAAAGAATATAACCGCTGAAGAGCATACAGCGCAGCTTTCCCAGCGAGATACAGGAAATTTATTTGCCACGACGGAGAAATATGAACTTCGCTTTCAAGATATTTTGATTGAAGATGACGAAGGGGCAGTTGATGTACTAAGTTCAACTACAACAATGGAAGTAGGTATTGACATAGGCTCGTTGGTGGCAGTTGGACTTCGAAACGTTCCGCCGCAAAGAGAAAACTATCAGCAGAGGGCAGGGCGGGCCGGACGACGCGGCTCTTCAGTATCCACAGTAATAACTTATGCTCAAGGCGGACCTCATGATAGTTACTATTTTCATCATCCGGCATGGATTGTGTCCGGACAACCGAGGTTACCAATGATCAAAACTGACAATGCCAAAATTGCACAGCGTCATGTGAATGCGTACTTAATGCAAACTTTCTTTCATCATAGGATTGATGAAGGTACGGTTGAGGATCTCAATTATAATCAGGGTATCTTATCTGTTTTGGGAACGGCATCTGATTTTTTTCAAAATACCAACGGGAATCTTACTTTTGAAGAGTTCTCACAATGGGTTCGAGTATTAATATTGGAGTCATATAGCCCAATAATGGAAAATATCGTGCGTTGGTTGCCTACCGATATATCAAGTGACATGTACTCGTGGGTCAAAGCTACAGCCAAGGAGTTACTTGATCAGTTGAAAGCGGTAAGGGATATGGTAAAAATTCCACTTGAGAAATCCTCAGGGGTACCTCTGGATACAAACGATGAAGACACCGTGGAAACGGGTTACGATTTCGGTGACAGTAGGGATGAGCTATTATCCTTTCTGTTTGATCAGGGCCTGCTCCCGAGCTATGCATTCCCAATAGATTTATGCAGCTTTGTAATTGAGGGCAAGGAATCTCGACTAGGTGGGTTCAAGGTTGTGGTGAAAGAACGACCACAGCAATCAATCGATAAGTCACTAAGCGAATATGCCCCAGGGCGACTGATCGTAGTGGATAAAATCACCTACAGATCTGGGGGTATCACAGCAAACTCGTCTTTACCTACAGACCCAGATCGAGCTCTGCCACTGTTTGAGAGCAAGCGTAACCTCCGGCCCTATGTGTCTTGTCCAAGATGCACTTTCGTACAAGATTTGATAGCAGATCCACAAAATCTCGAAAATTGTCCCGTATGTCAGGGACCATTGGAAAAAGGAGAAATGTTAATTCCGGAGGTCTTTCATCCTGAGCGGGGGGAGTCTTTGAATTTAAATGATACGGAGCAAGAGTATACATATGCAACTTCGGCACAGTTCCCTGTTCCTGTGTCGGTAGACGACCTTCAAGAATGGACAAATGTAGGGGAAAACATACGCGTTACATACGCTCGTAATAAGCGATTGGTGATGGTCAATAAAGGTGACAGTGAAACCAACGAAGGATTTTCCATTTGCGAAAAGTGTGGGGCAGCCTCTGTCTTCGACTCCCATAAATTTCAGCAACGTGAACATGTCAGACCGTATAAAGTAGAACCAAAAAGCGGCGTATACGCGCGAGAGCGGTGCGATGGCTTGTTCCGCCAGGTTTTCCTCGGACATCAGTTTCAAACGGACCTGCTTGTCCTACGTATTAATTTGCAAAGTCCATTGGTGCGGCGACTAGATGCTAACGTATCAGCTAATGTTCTTCATGACGCTCTACGGACAATTTCGGAGGTTTTAATTCTTGCCACCAGTGAATGTTTGGATCTTGATCCGTCCGAATTTCATGCAGGTTATAGATTGGTTAGACCACAGTCTGGGGATGCGATTCGCGGTGATATTTATCTGTTTGATACTTTATCCGGAGGTGCTGGGTACGGAGAGCAAGCTGGAAAAGTCGTCGATGTTATTTTATCAAAATCGTTAGAACGGTTAGAAAATTGTCCCGCACATTGTGATACTTCCTGCACTGAATGTTTACGTCACTACCAAAACCAGTACTGGCATAGCAACTTAGACAGGCGATTAGGTGCAGCACTTCTTCGTTATTGCTTGTTCGGTACGGTTCCCGAATTTTCGCCTACAGAAGAACAGAGTGACATGTTGATTGCACTGGCACGTTTGCTCCAGTTAGACGGGATGAAGTGTACGATGAAGTTTGACGTTAATGGAGTTTTTTCGCCCCTCGTCGTAAGTGATGGCACGACACGATTGGCAGTTGGGGTAGTTCCATCTCTATTGGAGGAGAACGAAGGTGTTGTGACTCATCCAATGATGAATGTAGAAGCAGGTAATTTGAAAAGGGTAGTCTTTTCTCAATACCTTTTGGTGCGCAATCTGCCCCTTGTATACCATCGAGTAAAACTGATGTTCGAAGAATGGCGGTGAATCAACCAACCTATAACAGGAGTGGCGCCAACAGAAAAATACACTTATTTCCATGTACCTGCCGATGGAACTCCAAGTGGTAGGCGTATACATAGAGCACCGCGCCGAACAAGGGGAATTGACTTCACATTAAATGCCTGCGGAGGGTGACTCTCGTTACGTGGCCAAGCTCTCTGGAACCCACGTTGACAGTCAAACGTGGGCTAAAACCGGTCAGTGCCGTCATACGAGAGAAACGATTTCCGCTACTGCAAGTGCTTAGATAGTTCGTCGATTTCTTTTCTGGACAGTCCCGATACTTCGCATATAGTTTCGATATCGAATCCTTTGAGGATTAGCTGTTTAACTATCTCTCGTTTCCCTTCAAGAAGTGCTCTTTGCTCCCGCAACTCCGCTTCCCGGATGGCCGACGCCTCGTCTAGAATCGCCATGCGTCTGGAGTGGTACTCGGCCAGCGCCTGGGGATCGCGGCTGATGTCCTCCCACTTCTCGAATGCTTCTTTCATGACGGGGTCCTCCTTTGCAATTGTTTCTAACTCATTTCGGATTTCATCGTCTTCGGCCGCTTCTAGTAACAGAAGCCAGCGGACGAGCCGATCCTCATGTAGACTGACGGTACGTTTTCGCCAGTTGGTCAATAGCTTTGGAATCTCCATGAAGTGAATCTCTAACGCATCGGTGAGCAGGAACTGATCGGTGTCCTCATACAAATGAAACGTTGTATGATACGCCTCGGTTGCTCTCACGTAGCGGAAATTCAAGATGTTGATTGTGATCGTCTGTGCCAGTTCGGAATACGACATGCCTTTTTGCATCTGGTCGGAAAAGATGCAAGACCAATAGTACAGTGTGCGCTTCTCCATGTCCTGACGGTTCGTAAGCTGGATCTCGATGTTGATCCTAGTTCCATCTTCGGTGCGGGCATGAATGTCCAATATCGACTTTTTATCATCCAAGTATCTTGGGCCAAGCTCTGGGTTGATTAAATCAACAGAGGTAATCGCGTTGCCTCCCGATCGCTTTAATGCAGCGTTTAGAAACGCTATTAAAATCGCTTCGCTACCCGGACTGCCAAACAAGGCTTTGAACGCAAAATCAATCTTCAAATCCATGAGTGCCATGTGATTCACACCTTTAAGAACAACCTTTGAAATATTATACCATGCTGTTCGTGAATGTGTTCGGGTGAGCGAATTCATCGGAACTTTACCCGCACGTCGATCCCGTAGCCATTTCGCGCATATTCGATTCGTTCAATAATCTGTTTGAGCAATCGATTCTTCTCCTCGGGCTTGGTGTCGAGAAGCTGCCAAACATTCTCCAGTTCTTCGCTTCGCTCCAGCCGCTCCTGGTCAGATATGGGTCCACCTATGTGCACAATCTCCTTCAACTGCTGAATCTCGTTCTCCTTTTTCACGATGAGATCCTTTTGACGATCCAACCGGGTGCGGTATTCTTGCTTGGTCAAGTCCGCCGACACATACAGGTCCTTCAGCCGAAGGATGCCTTCGTGCAGGGTTTCAAGTTCCGTTTCCTTGAGTCGCAACACCATCTGCGGGGTCATATCCTGCGTCGATACCTGGATGGGTCTAGACCGAATCGTCTCCTCGTAGTCCCGGAGGCTCTCGATCACGGCCATTTCCACATGTTCCAGGTCTGCGCCGGGGTTGCCGCAGCGATTTCCGAACGGATCAACCTTCTGGCATTTCTTCACGAGGATGCGACCGTTCTCCTTGGGCTGAAACTGCAGGGAGGAGCCGCACTTGCCGCAGAACACGAGTCCCGAGTAGACGTAGGTGCCGTGACGGGTGCGTTTGGTTTGAATTCGGCGTTGTTGGAGCAGTTTGACGATTTCGGCGTGTTCCTCTGGGGTCTTTACCGCAGGATGGGCATTTTCTACCACGACCCAGTTCTCGCGTGGATTCACCCTAAACGGGGCGGTTTTTCGGTTTTTGTGAAGCCCGCCACTGGTTTTTCCGTATATGACACGTCCGAGGTGAACCTCGTTCATTGCCAGGCGGTACACCACACTCTCCTGCCACAGCTTGCCCTTGGGGGAGGGGACGCCCATCCGGTTCAACTCCCAGCAGATGCCGGCGCATGTGCTGCCGCGAAGCAATCGCTCCTTGATGAACTGATATATCTCCAGCTTCTGTTCGTCTATTTCGAGGGAGCGGGCTTCGGCGTCATACAGGTAGGGGAAGGGGGCGGGACCGTTGGTCCAGTGCCCAAGACGTGCGCCGATCTTTTTGCCGCGCTGAAAACGCTTTTTGATCATTCGGTATTCGTAGCGGGCGAAGACGCCCTCGATGTCGGTGATCAGTTCCTGATCCTCGTCGTTCATGTCATACATGCGATTGGGGGTGACCACCAGCGTATTGGAGAGCTTCAGCACCTTTTCGACGCGAGCGCGATCCTCTTTGTCGCCGCGGCTGAGTCGGTCATAATCCATGACGACAACGGCGTCGTAAAAGTCATTCTCAACGTCTTTCAGGAGTCGCTTGAACTCCGGTCGGAAATCGATGCTGTCGGAACTGCCGATCTCGCGATAGATCACGTATCGCCAGTTGTTCTTGCGCACAAAATCGGCCAGGGCCGTCTCATGTTTCAGCAGGACGTCCTCGTCCTTGCTGGCTTCGTCGCGACTCTTGCGCAGGTAGACGGCAACTTCGTAGATTTTCTTTTGCTCCATGAGAACCCACTCCCATCACGAAACAGGTTAGGTTCTACTGGCAGCACCTGCTTCGGTTGTCATCCCGGGGGGTGGCGCCATCCCATGACAGATGCTTTGTCCGGTGATGGAGCCCCGCCTGGATGTCCAACTTAACTCCGGTCATTTGGACAGTCAACGGCAGGAGATGGACGGCCGAAGAACACGTCCGGGCCACCGGATCTCCCTGTGCCAGACCGCACGATGGCCGTGGGGTGCGGTGTGGTTCAACTCCTGTCAACGTGGATGCGTAGGCGGGTCTTCGGAGTTCGGTTCAAGAAGGGACAGAACCGTTGCCTCTTGACAGACAGAACAGCGGATCGCGATCGTATCCGCAGACACGGTGATGAGGGCTGGAGTGAGGATGGAGTAGTGGCCTTTCGGGCAAACGAACAGTGGCTTGCCCATTGAGATCCCTCCTTGTCACGAGCCAGAGTGTGCAGACTCAAAACATGCGCCCTTGATACTTGCGTTTTTCCATTGCCCAGTCCAACTCGTGATCGTGAAAGCAGGCGTATACGTGCTCGACGACCGGGCGGTATTTCGAGAGAGGAAGCCCTCCATCCCAACCACGGTCATAATTGACCAACGCATGAAAAAGGCCGTCCCCTTTTTTCGGGACGACCATCAGGGCGGAGATTCTGCCGTCTCCTATGCCAAACTTGGACGGTTCGTCGAACACGCGTGCGTGGACATAGTATCCGTCGACATTCCCCTCGTACCACGTCCCGCCAAAGGGACTGGGTTTGACCGTGAAGTCATATTGCATCGATGATCACCTCCTTTACTCTTCCGGCACGATGCCGTAGAGCACACCCTGCAGATACTCTCGTTTGTGGTCCTGCAACCACCTGGCCGCCTCCTTGTTGTTCAGCATGGTGGTCATTCGAAGGACGGACGCATAGTCGAACATGTTGACGGCGCCAGACTGACGGACGGTTTCGAGCCCTTGGTAAACGGACTTGGGTACATAAATCTGGTCCTTTAATGTTCACCTTCCAACTCGGATAGAGTTCATTGCCGGGCTGACTTTTTGGGATCGTCCATCACATGACAGCCATACACGTTGAAGCCGACCAGAAAGTTAAATCTGTAGGTGATTCTGGCGTAATGCAGCAGTTCGAGCGCGTCTGATTTGCTTGACAACTGAATGGCCCCCTCCTGTCGGACACGCCACACCAAGTCGTCCAAGGTTTGTTGATCCACGGGTTTCACACCTCCTTTCGTTGCCCCATACGGATTGAATGGTGCTCGGCGACTGCTATCCTGGTTGTGGATCACCCAAGATGATTTCAATCGTCCGCGTCGACCACCAGGACGTAGAAACTGGTTTGCCCGTGGATTTGAAAGGTGTAGCCATACTGAATCTTCGCGTACGTTATGAGCTCCAGCGCTTTGGCCTTGCTCTCCAGTTTCAGACTGCCTTCCTTGCGCACGCGTCGTACCCAGTCTTGCAATTCGGTGTTGTCCATCGTCCGACTCTCCTTTCGCAGTGTGACATCGTAGCTCTCACGGGCCGCCGAAGCAATATTTCCATGAAAGGAACGGACGCAAGGTGGCGGCTAACTCGCAGGCGAGGGTGGTGGTGCGATCACAAGCGGCGGTGTGGGGGCCAGGTTCGCCCGTGTCGGGCTGAGTGGGTTGCCCTGCTCTTCCAGCGCGGCGCTGACGCCCCCTGTTGCGGCCGTTCCAAGCGTCTCCCCAGCATCCACAACCTGTCCCCGCGACACATCCGGGCGGAGCCCCTGTTCGATCACGGTCAGCCCGTTTCCGATATCGAGGGTGACGCCCGTGCCGGTTGCGGCCGTGACCGTCCCCGTATGGATGGCACGCACGGAAACGCCAGCCGAGCAGCGAATCTGCACGCTCTCTGGTTGACCATCTGAACCGTTGACGCCGAGGATCGGATCGTTCCTGTCAGCCACGGGCCATACCCATTCTGGGCTGAGAGGATTCCACGCCTGATAGACCACTGCCAATTGCAGCACTTCGCGCGCGTAATCCGTGGAGTGGTTGTACGCCAACACTGCCTGATCGGGATGCTTTGTCACACCGGTTGCGGCCAGATAGTGTGCCGCAGTGAAGATGGCGTCGATGGGGCTGTACGGATCGGCGTTGCCATCCCCGTCTGCGTCGACGCTGTAGGCGGCCCACGTGGCCGGTTCAAACTGCATCCACCCGATGGCACCCGCGGAGGAGACGGACAGGGCCCGCCCGAAATCGGTCTCCACCCGGTTGATCCCCGCCAGAATCGTCCACGGCACGTGGTATTTGGCGCTTGCCGCGTGATAGATCTGCAAGAGCTGTGGGGGAATGGGCTCGATGGTGGCAGGGGAGGTGAAGGGCACGGCGTTGTCCTGAGAAGAGACAAGGGCGCCAAGGGTCATCAACAGCAGAAGGAACAAAAGTATCACGATGGCCACGCCCCAGCCGCCGAGTGCCCCGAGGACCCAGCTGAGCACGAGACGGGTTGGCCGTTTCACGATCCGTCCCTGCCATCGTCTCCGCCACTCTTGGGCCGGAAACGGCGGTACACGCCTTTGGCGAAGTTCCCGGTACGTCCGACGGAACTCGAGGTCTCGCGCCAGTGGTCGCGAACGTAGACGACCGACGTGCGCAGCATCTCGTGCGGCGTCGGCGCGCCGACTTTCGAGAGGATGGCGCCCAGCACCCGTTTGCGAAAGAGGAAGGCGAGAAAGAACAACACCGACACGAGCACTTGCTGCAAGATGAGCAGGCCGGTCGTTTTTGTGACGACGTCGGCGAGCAGGAGCGTCAGGCCGAAATAGAGGCCATACACCACCTTCGTGCCGAGCGCCCCGATAAGCCAACCGAGCCACGTACGGACCAAGCCAAAACCACGACCGGGCAGCACGCCGATGAGAAACACGATGGGGCAGACGAGAATCAGCGCCAGCGCCATCTCCTGTGCTGCGATAAGCATCCCGGCAATCACGGCGGCAAAGAGCAGAAAAGTGAGGGAGGCGACCAGTGAAAAGAGCGCGATCACCATCCGGGGCACGACGCTCCCAGCGCCAAGGATATTGGGCATGTCCGCATGTCCGGCGTGATTGACGGAAGGGTCACCCAGTGTGGTGGCGAGAATCGTGCGCTGCTGCGATCCGTCCGGGTAGTCGCGCATCAAGATGAGCCAGTTGTCTCCGGGGGAGACGGGCAGGGCGACGTTGTCCGCCGATGCCGATTTCTCGATCGCGGACGCTTCGGCAGGCGTGACGGACATCGGCTGCATCTCCGTCTGGTCGAACTCGCCAATCACCCAGGGTCGGGTCACGAGCAGATCCCAGACCTGGTTGGCCGTGACGACCAGTTCCGTGTCCGCCGCCTGACCGGGGGACATGGTTGAGATGCCCTCGATTTGCTGAAACGGCGCGGCGAGGGACCCCATCGTTACCTGTGACAGTTGGTCCATCGTGTTCGATAGAAACCGGATGTCCGGTCCGCTGTTGGCCATGAAGAAGAGGCCACCGGCGAGCACGATCACGCTGGCCAAAATCCCTGACCAAACCCGGGCTGGTTGGTTGTCCACTATGGCCTTCTTCACCGCCCACAGTGCCAGCGCGATGAGACTGAATGGGAGGAAGCGTCCGAACAAGCTCTGGCGCAGGCCGACGAGAAGCGGCGTCACTGAAGACAACTGGTCGTTGACAAGCTGCGTGTGAAACCCGAGTTCGGACAGAAAGATGCCAAAGCGCGTGATGAACCCAGACCCGATGAAGATCCAACTCGCGATCGCGTTGCCGAGAAACGGGATCGGATCGTTCAGGCTTGGTTTGAGCCCGCCCCACTCCCAGGTGACGAGGTTGTAGCCGAGATCAAACGCGTACCGGTCTGGGGGATACGTGCGGTACGTCGGGATGACTGTCGTGGTCACGCCCACCTGCTGTTCGGTCGGAAGAATTTGATTGACCATCGACGGAGGCGGCTGTGTTGCGGCAAACGCTTGAGTGGAGAGGAAGATCGCGGCGGCGATAAGACCAAAGAGGTACAGGGTGGCCGCCATACCCCAGACCCAGCGTCTTCTGTAATTCATCCGGAACGCCCCCCGTTGACAGACGTGTTGAACACGTCGAGCAAATCATCCGGAGTCGGGTCGACGTGCATCAGGCTGACACGCCCCTCGATGTCCTTGAACAAGCAGTCCCCCGAGCGCAGGCTACGAAACTCCTGCCACAAGGCGGATTCATCCGGGTCGAGGCCAAGCAGGATCGCGTTGTCACGGCTGGCGCGCGGGTCTTCGGTGCGAAAGCAAAAAATGGTTCCGAGGTTGTTGCGCAGTTCCTCCTCGGCGATATCACCCGGGTTTTGCGTGACGAGAATTGGCACTACGCCATACGAGCGTCCCATGCGCACCGTTTCGTCGATGAGCTGGCGGCCTTCCGGGAAAGAGCGGAGCAGCCATGCCTCGTCAATGCCAAACAACTTCAAACGACTTGGATCCGCGTGAAACAGACGCTCCCGACCGAGGGCAGCCATGAGATACATCATGCCGACGCCAAAACGTTCGTTTGGGGTGAGAGCGCCTGTCTCGCCGGGGGTGCGCTTTGGGAGGGGCAACCCGGCGAGGCTTGCCACCACAAACCGGGTGTCGGGAAGTGTGGAGGCTCCGTTGTCGCGCGCAAACACGAGTCGCCCGAACGGATTTTTCGCATAGCCCTGCAGCCGGGTCAGACACCGCCGCGCCTCGGTGCGCATCGCCTCATGACCACTGGAATGGGTCAGGGTTTGCAGTTCATTCATCACATGGAGCATGTCGCGCGATGTTCCAGCAAAAGTTCGCTCGACCGCTTCCATGAGGATGTCCGCCCGTTCATCGTTGCGCTGGCCATCCAGGAGCAGACTCAGATAATCGTGTGCAATGGCGTGACTCCGTTCTTCACTGGGAGACAGGCGAAACGGATTGATCTGCGTGCGCGATCCGGCGGACAGGCGCAGTACCGTGAGTCCCTGGGCGATCTCCGGGATACGGGCGAAGCAACCGTCCTCGTCCTTCGGGTCAATCGAGAAGATGCTCCCGCCACGGTTAAACGCCAGATAGAACAGGAGTTTTTTTAGCACCGACTTGCCACCGCCGAGCGTCCCGACAATGCCGATGGCTCCGCTGCGATTGATCTCGCTCGACATCGGCCGGGCGAGATCGAGCAGCACCGGCGTCCCCTGGCGCGTCTTGCCGATGTAATCGCCGGTCGGGTCGCCTGCGTCCCGGCTGCCGTGCGGCACACCGGCTGCCACGTATCCCGGATCCATCGGGATGAGCCATGGCTTTTTCTCAATGTCGGTTGCCGGGAAAGTATCCAGCCAGCCGCGCAGTTGATCGCCTGGGGAGCGCACAACGCGCAGGCGCAGCGCACTGCATAAATGCGCGAACTGGGTGGCTCGTGCTTCGAGTTCTGTCCGCGTGGAGGCGGAAACGACAAACGTGGCGGTCGCATGGACGAGCGGCATGCCATGCTGGAGCTTGTGCTCGAGATGTCGGCCGCGATCACCCGCCCATTCGAGCGTGAGCGGCAGATCGCCCGTGCCCTCGACAAACTCGCGCTGTTGATCTTTAAGCGCTTTGCGGCTGCGTTCCAGGCCACCCGCCGCCGCATGCGGCGCCTCGACGTCGAGGTGAAGGCTGAATTCCACCGGATCGGGCAGTTCATCCAGTCGATACAGCCACTCCTGCCCGATGTCCGACACCTCTTCGGGGACATCGACAAGAAAGAAGAACGTCTGCCAGCTTTGCAGTTCTACTTTGTGATGGATGACAAGCGCCCGCATACGCTCTTCGATGACGGTGTCGCCCGCGATGAGAATTGGCAGCGATTTGCGCGGGCGCAGCACCACACGTTCGCCGCGCACGGCAATCTGGTAGCTCGGTTCCAGCCCCAAGCGACGTGTGGATTCACCGGGCAGGGCACGATGAAATGGTTGGCACAGGAGCCACTCAATGTCGGAGTGATGCAGTCGCACGCCACCCAGGGCGGTGTGTACCGATTCTGCCACAAGCGCCTCAGCACTTATCAGATCATCGAGCACCTGTCGGTCGATTTCACCGAATGGCGCAAAGAGAACTCGCTGCTTCAGCGCGCGCCCCATTCCTTTGACGAGGCCGCCGAGCGAGGACAGCGTTCGTCCGGGCGCCGCTAGGTCAAAGTCGGCAAAGCGGGATCGGGGCAGTTTCACAAGCAGGAACAAAGACCGGCGCCACGGCCGTTGTCCGGCGACCTTCTGAATGACCGCATCCTTGTATCGCTCGAACTCGCCGGCGCCGGTTGCGCCACCCGCAAAGAACCCGGTGGGGCGGATGTCATCCGTGAGGGAGAGTAGTTGGCAGGCGCCGCGATGGGCATGCAGAAAGTCGCGCAGACTGTCCACAATGGCCAGCTTTTTTTCCTGCGAGGAGAAGGCATACGGCTGTTGCGGAATCCGATACGCTGCCCACGCCTGCCGTTTCGTGTCAAACAGCATATTCTGCTCGTAGTAAAGAACCGGGCATTTCACGGTGCGTCCCCCCTCGCATGCGGATGGATGGATGCGTCGGAGGCGCCGAGCGTCAGGTCGGTCGGGGACGACACGGTCCATTCCCAAAATCGCCGTGTTTGCTTGGTTTTTACGTCCTTGATGCCGAGCGCCTTCTTCTCAGGAATGAGAGAAAGAGAGAAGCCGTGCGAGCGCTTGTGCCAGCGCAGTTTCGCTTTGGGATACACCCGCAGCACAGAACCGGGCTTTACAATGCCTTCGAGGGGCTCGGTGAGAAAGAAGCGGATGACGCGTCCATCCGCAAGACGAAGCGTGTGGTATCGCCTTGCCTTCAGGGACCAGTGAATCTTGCGGCGTGTCCGCGGCGGCGAAATGGATTCGAAGCGTCGAATGAGTTTCTTGCGCAGGAGGAAGCGCAGAATATCCTGCAGATACGCAGACGTCGATTTCCCGGCTGGATCGAGCTTGTGCAGTGTGTACGCGAGCGCCGCTGGCCCAACACTGAGCGTCAGTGCCGGGCCGAATGGAGAGATCCACTTCAGAATCGGGATCACGTAGTAGAGCAGCACAAACACGAGAAAGATTTGCAGCCAGAGCAGGATCAGATCCTGATCAATCGGCATCCACAGTTGCACGTCGCCAATCTGGTACAGGACCGTCTTGACTTTGAAAAGCGATCGATACGCGTGGTAAAAGGTCTGACGCGGGTCGGCCATGTGTATCACACTCCTTTGGCGGCCGCCTCGTCAGGAGAGGGTAATGCCCAGTTTTTGCAACAGGTACTGCGCGAGGTATTCGGCAATGGTCGGGAAGAACACGAAGATGGCTAGGATGCACGAGAGAATGATGTGGCCCCACAGCCGATTCTGCTCTCCGTGCGCGTAGAGTTTGACACCGCGATACACTGCCACGCAGAGAAACACCGCTTGCAGGACATGCTCTGCCCACGCAATGCCCGTACTGATAAAATCCACAGGTTTCACCTCTTTCGACTTCTGGAATCATCACAAGTGCGTTGAATTTGGGTTGCGTTCCGTACGAAACGGACGAAACTGTCAAAGACGTGACGAGCGGCTCTCTTCGATGATGCGTTGCCCAAGGGCGGTTACAATCTGGGGCACGACGGAATTGCCCGCCTGTTTGTACAGTTGGGTCTCGGAGACATGCGTCGCTTTGGCCCGGTCAAACTCTTCATCTGTCCGACCCATGAGTCGCCAGCATTCTCTTGGCGTCAGACGTCGGATTCGCGGTTCCCGAAGGATACCCATGTCTTCGCCCTGCACCGAGTCCCTTGCCCCGACCAGCACGCCGGTGCGCATTTGATGGGCGTCCAGCCCCTTGTGGTAGCTCGCATCGAGACACGTGGCGACATCGCGCAACGTGAACCGTGCGTCTTGACCGCGACCACGCCTTGTGACGAGTACGCCGTGCGTGTCCATGGAAGTGAGCGTGAACATGGGGGCATCCGGTTCCTTGAACCGTCGACGCTGGTGCTTTCTGAGAAATCCAGGTGTCGCGACGGCAGAGGCGATCAATTCCTTTGCTAGGTCACTCCCGCGGGGTTCAGTTAGGGACGGGCCTGGGATTGGCCAGGTGACCCTTGGACGACTTGCTCCCGGATGAGTTGCTGTAGGAGGATCTCTTGTGTCGATGTGGAGAGGAAATAGCGTTCGTCGACCGTAGCTTCGAGAATGTCCGACAAGGAACACGCGGTCGCGGTGTTGGGGAATGCCGAACGCGGTCGCGTTGCACACGTCCCATTCACAGTCGTACCCGATTTCGGCCAGTGCAATTTGGGCGGCAAGGAAGTCGTAGCCGCGGTTTGAAAAGAGAAAGCCGCCAACGTTTTCAGCGACCAGCCATTCGGGTCGATCCGTTTCGGGACGGGCTCCAGCGAGTGCAAGCACGCGAAAGAACAGGCTGCTTCGCTCGCCGCCAAATCCCAGTTGTTTCCCTGCGACGGAGAGATCTTGGCAGGGGAAGCCGAAGGCCCAGATGTCCGCCTCGGGCATGGTGTCTGCGCACACCGTTTGGATATCATCGGCAAACCATTCTCCCTTCGTCTGAAAAATCGCTTCGTAGGAACGACGGGCGAACTTGTCGCGCTCGACATAACCGACACACTGCATCCCGGCATCCTCCAGTCCGCGGCGCATGCCGCCGATACCGGCAAACAGATCGAGAAATCGCAGTGTCATGCGTCGCCCTCCTTGGCAGGCCCTTTGCGATGCGTCTTTCCAAACGTCGGTTGGATGCGGACCTGTTTCCCAAACGGGATGCTTCGGTCTGCGTGTCCCCCTTCAAAACGTGGAAAGTAGAGGAAGGAGACGGGTTCGCCTTCGACGCCTTGCCAAACCGAATCGAACAGATGTCCCGAGGCGAGTGAGGACTCCGTAGCCGTCCACACGGCAGGAATGGGCTGCCGCAAAAAGGCGTCTTTGCACATGTCGCGCCAGAGCGTCCGAATGCGCTCGGAGCGACGCGCATCGCGGGTGATGAAGAGTACGTTCGCCAGGGAGACGTTTGCCCAGAAGGATTTCAGGACATCCGCGTACTGCCAGAGCTTGTTGTGCAGCACCCACAGGTGTTCACTGCCGGTGTCATACTCCACATGAAAAATGACCTCGCTCTCATCTCGAAATCGATAGGTGCCGATGCCGTCCGGACGCAGCGGGGTGGAGCGCTTGCCGTTTCGATCCGTGATGCTGTAACGCTCACCAGCGTCGCGCATACCAATCCAGTCGATGAGCCCCTCAGACAACTCACCAGCAAGACTGGTTCGGATCAGGTCGATGAAAAATTGGTTGCTTCCGTATAGATGTTCTGTCTGCCCCGCAAAGAGGCTGGACTCCCGGAGAAGGCGGGTGCGGTATTCCTTGGTCAGCCCAAAGGCGACCTCCATCCCCCCTTTCGTGAGCACCCAGCCTTTTACATTGCGGGGCAGGAAATCGAGCGACAGGGACTCGGTCCACCCCTTCTGCTTCAGGGTGCGAAAGGCGGCATAGAGGGTGGGTTGTTCATAGTGCAGCAGAACACTGAGTTGCTCCGTCGTCAGCAGGCTGAAGCGGTAGAGGGCGAGCAGTATCTCACGTTCGATGTGACGAGGCACAAACATGGACTTCTTCCTTTCCGGGGCGGCGGATGTGGACAAATGTCCCGAAATCGGACGGCTGTCACGGCGCGCCCCGCGCGGGATGTGGGGACTTAGGCGAGTCCATCACGATGCGTAAGACTGTGCCAAAGGCTATGCACAACCCGATGCGTAACCCTCTGTGAGCCAAAAGGGGTGGAGGGGACTTGTTAGGTCTGGAAGGTGTTGGTTCCTCGTCCCTTGGCAGTGGGATACATGGCCAGAATGTCGTCGTCGACCTGTTCGGCGGAACGGCCGTCCACCTGGTCGGAGTGCGCTTTGGCCTGCTCTGCCCATGCCGCATTGCCGGATGGCACGAGCGGACTTTGCATGGAGAACAGTTCCGTCGCACCGCCGCCCTGCTTCGTGCGCACGAGCGCGTTCATCTCCGGGAGCGCCATCAGGTCGCGCGACGACACGTCCGGTTTCAGCCACCGGGTCAACCGATCCGCGTCCGGGCCCCCCAGCTGCAGCAAGATGAGCGTGCCGACGTTACCGAGAATGCCTGCCAGAATGGGGTCGGGGAGTTGGTCCAAGTACTGTGTGGCCAAGAACAGCGACAGGCCGAATTTGCGGTCTTCGGCGAGGATTTTTTGCAGCACGTTGACGGCATACAGGTGGCTCTCATCGCCAAAGAAGATGTGCAGTCGAGACCGGTGCTCCGGGCGGCGTTTGCAGGTAAAGTGCAGGTCGATGAGGTAGAGCCCGGCAATGATTTTCACGGCGTCCGTGGTGCAGCCCGATCCGTCGATGAGCACAATGTGCCCGTCATCCATGATGGTGCGCGTGTCGATGGCGCTCTTTGTTTGACCAAGAATCCGACGCAGAGACGGGTAGGTCGTGAGTGCACCGAGCTTGTTCCAGAGTGGCCCCAGGTGATCCGCGATGTTGCGGATTTCCGCAAACTCCCCGGTCCAGAACTGCTGCAGGTGGGGTGGGAGGTCCCGCACGATCCGGTCCCGAAAGCGGTCATCTGAGAACAGATGCGCGATGCCAAGCACCGTTTGGGGCGGGGCACTCAGCAGGGAGAGCACGTTGTTGCGCAGATAGTGCTCCGAGCGCGGTCTTGATCCTGGCCAGAGTTCCTGCAGCGTGGTGACAAACTCCCCGGTGATGGCCTCCGCGTCCGATTTGTGCTCCATGCGAAACAGGTTGAGTCCGCGTGGGAACGGTGTGGGTCCGAGGGGAATCACATGCACCTTGTCGTGCAGAGACGGTGGGATGTGGGACAAGAGTCGTTCGATGGCGCCGCCATGCGGGTCGAAGAACGTGAAGCCGGGCGCAGTGTCCGGATGGGCGTTCATCTCCTCGGTCATGCCGAGCATGATGTGGAGCAGCGTCGTTGTCTTGCCGGAGCCCGTCGCGCCCGCGAGAAACGTGTGCTTGGCCGCCTGCCCGAGTGAAATGTGAATCTCCCGGTCCTCCGTGCCTGGGAAGTTGGACCAGCCCAGGCGCAGCCCCTTGGTCAGGGCAGGAGGTGGTGGCATGACAATCCCCTGCGTGGTGACGACGTGTGAAAATCCGGGTTGTTCCTGTTCCGGCAAGTGGACCAGCGACGCCAGTTCTCCAGAAGTCCACCACATCGGCCGTGTCGCGGTACCACGCTGCATGGCCCTGGCCAGGCGTCGTTTGCCGATTCGACTCGGCACCAGTCGACCCTCGCTTCGCAGTTGCGCTATGGCACCAAGCATCGCGTGCAGATGACTCCGAGCACTGGTGGATCCGGTGGCAAGAAGCCGTACGGACACCTGAAAGGGGCGCTCGGTCGCCTTGATGCGGGATTGCACAAGGGGACGGATGTTGACGAATGGATCAGGTGTAGGATGCACGGGTTGCTTGGGACGGGGAGACGTGCCGAACACTTCGGAGAACACTTCGGAGAGCGAGAACCCAGCGTTGCCTTTTTGTCCGGGCGGTCGGCTCTTGGCGGCAATGACTCGTTGAAATCGTCTGTCGCGCATCGGCGTCATAAAGACTTCGAGCACCCATTGGCTCGCGGTGTCCTGCCCCATGGCGACGAGAATCCCGTCGAGCGGGTCGTCGTGGCCGCCAATTCGAAACGAGGCGAGGGGCAACCAGGTTTCCAGACCCTGTCCGCCCTTGCGAAAGGCGATGGCGAGGGCACGTCGGTCTACTGCAGGCGAGGTCGGAAAAGGGCTTGGTTCGGAAATTAAGTGCACGTGCGGATAAGCGACACGAAACGCCGAGCGAAACGAGTCGTCCCGAGACGTCGGGATGCCAAAGAGAAGCCGAACGGTCGATTGCCCCGCCTCTTTCAGCAGCAGGAACCGAAAGAGCAGAGGACGTTGCCAGCCAAGCTTACCCTTCTGCCAACCGATTTCTGCGAGGGACTGAATCAAGGTGTGCGCCTGCTTCGGGGTCGTCGTGTTGTCCGCTGGTAACGCCAGGCGGTAATAGGTGAATCGCTCGGCGGGATCACGCTTCTCTTTCTTGATAGATGGGTTCATGGGACCACGCCTTCTTCGTGACTTGTCGGCAGGGCATAGTTTGAGATGAGCAGTTCGCCGGATTTGAGCCCGGACTTTTGACGACTGATGGAGTACAGGACATCCACGGCGTCCATCGGGAAGTCAGCGTACCAGTGCCGCACCTCCGGGTGGTCATTGATGCTGAGCAGCCACTTTCCCTGAACGCTCGCCAGTGTGTCTCGCAAGCGCAGGTGATCTTCCTTGGCAAACGGGTGCTGGTGGTAGCCAGTGAGATCGAAGTAGGGGGGATCACAATAGAAAAACGTGTCGGGTCCATCGAAGCGCGGGATCACGTCGTGAAAAGGTCGGTTTTCGATGTAGACCCCGCGCAGGCGTTCGTGAGCCAGTTCCATGCGGGGTCGAATGCCACCAAAATCGAACGCAGGCTTTCCTCGGCCATAGCCCCAGTCGATGGCGTTGTTGTACTTCCCACCGAAGTGACTTTGAATGCGGTAAAAGAAATCGTAGGCGCGGGTGAGCGGGCCCCGCTCG
This sequence comes from Ferroacidibacillus organovorans, assembly GCF_001516615.1. Taxonomy (GTDB): domain Bacteria; phylum Bacillota; class Bacilli; order Alicyclobacillales; family SLC66; genus Ferroacidibacillus; species Ferroacidibacillus ferrooxidans_B. The sequence goes on from NZ_LPVJ01000027.1 coordinate 50,327, forward strand.
AGTCCTCGACGCTCCATGATGTGTACGAACTCCTCCCGCGAATAGAGTGTCCAGTCAAACTGCTGCAAGAAACCCTCGACATCTGATTTCAGCACGGAAAAGAAGTTCATCAGTTCGGCATTGACGTCGGCAATCACCTCCACGTTTGATTTGGGCTTGGCGAAGAACACCCATCCAGCCCCGAAAAACGGCTCCACATAACACACGTGTTCCGGGATACGGGGCAAGATGATGCGGCGTAATCGCGCCTTGCCGCCCTGCCACTTGATGGGACTTGGGACCATGGGACGCACCTCCTGAGTGACAGCAAAAGGCAGCGACATCGGTCGCTGCCTTCGTGTGGAACCGATCGATTTCCACATTGCCATCGTACCTCGCCGGATAGGGGTCTTTGGTGCAGAAGGTGCGCCAGCCGGGTGCCATGAGTGGCTCGCTATTTTTGAAGGCATTTAATTGAGACCCCAATGAGTGCAAAATTCGACTTGATGACGTGGGCGAAGCAGAGGTAATCTCGGACAGACAAGCGGGTACAGGAGGGAAATCACGTGTGTGAACTGGCGAGAACACTGCTGGCGGAGAAGCTCATTGACGACTTTTATGAGGATGATTTGCGGCCACGAAATACCTTGGATGCGGTCAAAAAGGAATGGACGGAGGAACTGAAGCAACTGCTGCCGGAAGAGAAATGGATGCTCTTGTACCTCTTTGAATCCCAGACGATGGAGGAGTGCGGAAAAGAACTCCGGCGGTTTGCCGATTTTGTGGCCAAGCTTCTGATGGATGGTACACACGTGAAACAAGATGGGGCGGTCGTTGCGGACGATGACGAAGGGTGACGTGTGTACTTTTCGCAACGCTGAGCCTGTAGCGATCGAGGGGATCTTCAGAGGAGCGCGTGGACACTCGCAGACGTGATCAGCCGCTCCGCGAACATCTCGGCTTCATGTTCGAGCGGGCAGTCTTTCACCGCCTGCAATTCCAGAATGAATGGTTTCGCATCACGGTGAAGGATGTAGTGTCCGATACCGTGCGCGACAAATTCATATTGTTTTGGTATAGGGGAGTCTTCGTCATACCCAACGTATGCGTGCGCGTCGTGCCAGACATAGATGCCCCAGAGGCCGTCTGGCGCTTTTCTCGGCATCAGTACGATTTGGAGATATCTGCTCAAGACAAACGGATTGCTTGTCCGATATCGACGGACGAGCGCGTCCACGGCCTGATGAATCTTTTCGGGATTCATCCTTACCATCACCCACCCCGGGCTTGTTGAATGTAATTTTCATAAAACTGGCGTCGGTTGACCAATTTTCTCTATTCAGCCTCTCAACCCTGCCGACTGTCTGGTAGAATGATGAGACAGGGCAGTAACAAAAGTGTAGCATTAAACGCGAATTTCGAACCTTAAAATGCCTAAAGGTTGAGCGGGCACTCCTTGGCACGACTTTTTCGACTGAAAGAAACGCCCCGCCCGACTACGAAGAATCGGACTTAATGACAGGTGTATAGTAGCTTTCTAATGAACTATAATGGTGGCAGGATCACATAGGGTCGCATCATTCACAGTCCGCTATAATCGCCGATCAGTAGTCCCGCTCTGATGGTTTTAATGAACTATAGTTTGTGCATTTGTTCGCCTCACCAGCGGTACGCCAGAAGGATCGAAATTTAAAGTGCAGGAGCCATGTCTTTATGTCTAGTGAAAAAATTACCTTATCTCAGCTTGAGAACTTTCTGTTTAAAGCGGCCGATATTTTGCGGGGCAAGATGGATGCTTCGGAGTTCAAAGAATTTATTTTCGGAATGTTATTTCTAAAACGACTGTCGGATGAGTTTGATCGGAAGCGCCAACAATTACGTTTGAAAGAGTATGCGCATTTAAGCGACCAACCCGAATTCCTCCAGGAGTTGCTAGAAGATAAAACGTCCTATGGCGAGACATTTTTCGTGCCCGTCCGTGCGCGTTGGCATGAGTCATGGATTGACGAAAACGGAGACACCGTTCCTGCGTTAAAGGATTTAAAGCATGATATCGGCAATATGCTGAACAAGGCGATTGCAGCCGTAGAAGATGAAAATGACGCACTCGCTGGGGTGCTCAAAAACAACATTGATTTTAATGCCGTCAAGGGCAAGACGAAGATCGCAGATCAGAAATGGAAAGACTTGCTCGATCACTTTAATCAACCGCAGTTTGTGTTGGTAAACGACAATTTCGAGTTTCCTGATCTTCTGGGAGCGGCGTACGAATATCTGATCAAGTATTTTGCCGACAGCGCTGGGAAAAAAGGCGGAGAGTTTTATACCCCTGCGGAAGTGGTGCGTCTTCTAGTGCAACTCACCAAACCGCAAGCCGGTCATGAGATTTACGATCCCACCGTGGGATCCGGTGGATTTCTCATTCAGGCACACCAGTATGTCGAAGAACAAGGACAAGACCCGAATGATTTAGCCCTGTATGGTCAGGATTCGAATGGTACCGTCTGGTCCATTTGCAACATGAACATGATCCTACATAACATTACGCGGTTTACCATTGAGAATGGAGATACCCTGGAAGATCCGCTGATTCTTGAGAAGGGCCAGATTCGCAAATTTGATCGGGTATTGGCCAATCCGCCGTTTTCACAGAATTATAGTCGCGCCAACTTGAAATTCCCGAGTCGTTTTAAGGAATGGTGTCCGGAAACCGGCAAGAAAGCCGATTTGATGTTTGTCCAGCACATGCTCGCCAGTCTCAAATCGGACGGGCACATGGCGACCATCATGCCGCACGGCGTTTTGTTTCGTGGCGGGAAAGAAAAATTGATCCGTGAGATATTAATTGAAGACAATGTCATTGAGGCGATCATCAGCTTGCCGCCCGGGCTTTTCTATGGAACAGGGATTCCTGCATGCGTCATTGTGGCCAACAAAAACAAGCCAGATGAACTCCGCGACAAGGTGTTGTTTATCAATGCCGACCGTGAGTATGCAGAAGGTAAGGCACAGAACAAGCTACGGCCCGAAGACATCGAAAAAATCAATTATGTCTTCACCCATAAACGAGAAATTCCCAAGTACAGTCGCCTCGTTAGCAAACAGGAAATCGTCGACGAGCATGACTACAACTTAAACATTCGTCGCTACGTGGATAATACGCCTGAACCAGAACCGGAAGATGTTCAGGCGCACCTGATAGGCGGTATTCCTGAGGTTGAGGTCACAGTCCGCGACGAGGACTTTGCTCGGTTCGAGATCGACCCGAATACGCTTTTTAGACCGGACCGTCACGGCTATCTGGCGTTCAAAGATTCGATTACGACGAAGTCGCACATCAAAGCAGTTCTCGAGGCTGATCCGTCCCTGCAGAGGACAATCACGGCTCACTTGGATGCATTAGCGGCGTGGTGGGCGGTAGCGCGTGATGACTTTGCCGGATTGAGTGACGGAAAGAAAATGCCGGAGGTCCGTCACGAGTTGCTGACAACACTCAAGAACCAACTGGTTCCTCTACGTGTGCTCGATGAATTCAAGAGCGCCGGCGTGTTTGTGAATTGGTGGCAGCAGATTCGCTATGACTTGAAAACCATCATCTCAACGGGCTGGCACCATAGTTTAATTCCTGACGACTACTTAGTGGCAAAGTTTTTCCAAGATGACGCTGAAAGTAAGCGTAAAATAGCCACCACGTTAATGAAACGTAGCGGCTAGAAATAGTACGTGTATCGGTCAAGATCACTTGTT
>NZ_LPVJ01000028.1 GCF_001516615.1 Ferroacidibacillus organovorans
TGGATAAGCCCTGAAACAACCCAACGCTCACTCCCATTGGCAGTGCTTCACGCCAAATACGTTTCCACAGCCCAATCCGCTTCACAGGACGGTCTCTTCCACGGGGTATCTCCAAGGAGGGCTTGGCGACGAGGACACACTGCCAGAACCCTGTTTCCATCGAATCCATCCGCGCCTTCCACCGTTTATACCATCGCCAAACGGTTTTGGAGGAAATGGGGCCGGAAGGGTAGGGGACCGATTCGCCCACTTGCTCCAGCGACTGCCCGTTTTCGTGTTCAAGCAATACATTTTCTTGCAAATCCCATATACATC
>NZ_LPVJ01000029.1 GCF_001516615.1 Ferroacidibacillus organovorans
CTGAAGTCTGGTTCTATTTGGCATTCGAATGGTCCCCGTGGTCGACCAACTGGGAAAAAGATGCGTGGGGCCTGCTGTGACGCCACATTTCTTTACACCGGCATTTTCCGATGAGATACTTGGAATAAATATCATGGCGGATGGAGTGTGCGCAGTGAGCGATCGGATTCAAGAGATCATGGAGCAGGTGTCGGCTCACTCAGACGTGAGGCGCTCGCTCGCATGGATTCATGCAGATGTGGAGAGAACGATCGAAGAGCAGATCGAACTCACAGAGATTGCGGCACCGTCGTTTCAGGAGGCGCTGCGCGGAGAGCGATTTAAGGAAAAACTCGAAGCGCTTTTTCTCGAAGATGTCTGCATCGATCCGGTGGGAAATGTGACCGGAATACGCCGCGGGGTGGGGGATGGGCCGACCTTGCTGATCTGTGCGCACCTTGACACGGTGTTTCCGGCGGGGACAGATGTGTCAGTAAAGCGGCGCGAGGGACGTCTTTTTGCGCCAGGGATTGCGGATGACGGCAGAGGGTTGGCTACTGTGCTGGGACTGGCGCGTGCGCTTCAAGAGAGCGGGATCAAAACGCGCGGAGATATCCTTTTTGGGGCGACCGTTGGAGAAGAAGGCCTCGGTGATCTGCGCGGCGTCAAGGCGTTGTTTGGCGGGCATACACAGGCGGAACCAGCGCAAGCGGGACTTACTTCAGCGGATTACGTCCCGCGGATCGACGGTTTTATCTCGATCGAACCGGGTTCGCCGTCGCGCACTACCTATCTCGCGACAGGAAGTCGCCGCTATCGCATCACATTTCATGGACAGGGCGGACACAGTTTCGGAGATTTTGGGACCCCGAGCGCGATTCACGCGTTGGGGCGAGCGATTGCGAACATTGCAGATCTTCGTCCGCCGCGCGATCCGAAGACCACGTTCAACGTGGGCGAGATATCCGGCGGAACATCTGTGAACACGATCGCGCAGCGTGCCAGCATGCTGCTTGATCTTCGCTCAAACTCGCTCGCGGAACTGTCGGCCTTAGAAGAACAGGCGCTTTGCGCAGTACGAGCGGCGTGCGATGAGGAGAATCGCGGTGTAGATCGTCCCAAACTTCGCGTTGAGATTGAAAAAATTGGGGATCGTCCAGCAGGCGAGCAGTCTCCGGATGCTCCCATTGTGCGCGCGTCTCTTGCGGCGGCGCGTGTGCTCGGTCTTGAGCCCGTCCTTGATCAGGCGCAGAGCACGGACGCAAATGTCCCCATCCAACTCGGTATTCCATCCGTCACGCTCGGTGGCGGCGGCGATTGCGGCGGCATGCACACGCTTGAGGAGTTTTTTGATCCCCGTGGAAGCCATGTTGGAGTACAACACGCATTTTTGACAATGCTAGCGCTTGTGGGCGTGCGAGATGCGTGGGAGCCACTTCTTGAAAATCGTTCTGCGAGTCAGTCTCGATCATTGAATTGTGGCGCGGACGAAACACTCGTTTAGGAGAACAGCCGTTGTGAAGCGAAGAGAGATTCCTGCATTGATTGATCTGTTGATGTCCCATGACCGATCGCAGTTGCATGTCCAGGCGGGACTTAGAAATGCTGTCGGCATCGCGCTCCCCCTGGCCGTGGGGGCTTTTTTGGGGCAAGTGCCCGCCGCTATCGTTGTCGCAATCGGGGCGCTTGTCACTGGTTTTGCGGGCATCACGGGGACCTCGCGCTTGCGTTTGCGCACCATGATACTCGCTTTGATCTGGCTTGGCTTGTCAACGTTCATCGGGACGATGAGTGGAACCCTTGCGTTTTTGTCGGGATTGCTCCTGATGGTGAGCGCCTTTTTTGCAGCCATCCTGGTTGCGGTGAGTCCTTCCGCCGCACAGGTTGGCTTGCTCTCAACACAGAGCATGATCATTTTTATGGCGTTTCCCGCCGATCCGATTCACGCGCTTGCGCAGGCATTGCTTGTCATGTTGGGGAGTTTCACACAAATTTCTCTGATGTGGATTCACGATCGCCTAGCTCCACTTCGCGAAGAGACCGTAGGGGTGTCGCGCGTGTTTCGTGCAGTCGGACAATTCGTGGCATCGCGTACCCGCATGTCGGAGTTTGCTGTCGTGCGGGCGCTTGTCTATGCAGAGACGCAACTGAACGACTCGCGTTTACCCACATCATCGTGGCGACAGCTTCGGATTTTGCTTGATGAAATGGAGCGTGTGCGAAACGCCGTCGTCGCGCTGAATCGCTCATTTCGATTGCTTGAGGAGAGCGGTTTTAAAGGAATGAGCGAGGCAGTGTTGTGGCGTTCGTCTTTTTACTCGGAGTTGAGCGCTTCGATCGACGCACTTGCCACAGCGATTCTCGAGCGTCAGCCATTGCCTGAGCGCTCGCTTCATCCGGAGATTTTTGCAGAACACTGCGGCACCTTTGTCACAGGTGAAATGGCGAAGACAGGCGCTGGCGCAATTGGGCATGTCATTGCGCAACTGACTGACGACATAAAAACAAGCATGGATCGCATGGAAACGGTCATGCGGCACGGTGCATCAGAAAATCTGGGCATTAACCTCCCAACACCACAAGCTACTTTTTGGCAGCCCATTCGCACGTTGTTCGTGACAGTGCGCGCAAATGTTACATGGCGATCTGCCGCGCTGCGTCACGCGATTCGCGTTTCGTGCACGATTGGGATTGCGTTTGCCCTATACCGAATGATCCCGCTTCCGCGCGGTTATTGGGTTCCGCTCACTGCGCTGCTCATCTTGAAGCCTGATTTTTTTTCGACGATCAGCAGAAGCCTTGCACGGGTGGTGGGCACCGCAATCGGGGTCGTCGTCACGTCAGCGCTGATCGCCATTCCTCAGCCAGTGCCGCTGTTCAGCATTGTCTGGATCATCGTGTTTGCGGCACTTCTTTACACCGTATTCAACTACAACTACCTCCTTTTTTCAGTCTTCATCACATCGGAGATTGTGGTACTCTTGTCGTTTTTTGAACATATGGCGCCAGTACTCGCGGTGCGTGATCGACTGCTTGATACGATGATAGGGAGTGCGCTTGCGCTGATTGCATTTTCGCTTTGGCCAACCTGGCAGCTTACCAATGTCCCGAATGCGTTGGGCAATTTTTTGCGCGCCGATTGCCGTTATTTGCGGACGGTGTTTCAGCAGATGAGAGGGGCGGATGGCAACCGAGTCTCGACATCAGACGCTCGCAAAGCAGTGCGTTTGGCGCGTACCAATGCGATGGCCGTCGTTGAGCAAATGATCAATGAGCCGCGTCATGGCGTGCTCGATCGCGCTTCGGTCAGCGGTTTCTTGCTGGCTCTGCACCGGTTTGTCGACAACTTGTTAGCGCTTGAAACAGGCATGCGCGCGCTGCGCAGTGAAGGCCGGATGCAGTGTGATACGTTGATGCATCACCAGGATTTTGCAGAAATGCTTGCAGAGATCATGGAAGGGATGGAGTCCTTAGTACGCGCGTCTTTGTCTGTGCAACCGGATCGCGAAATCATACTTTCAAAGATGGCGCAAAGACTCGCAATGGTGTCGCCGCAGTGGACTGAGCAAGAATGGAAAGACCCTTACCTGCGAAATATCGCGCAGCGACTTCTTGGAAACGTGAGCACGATGATCCGGATGATGCCACTCGATCAGGCGGGAGAGTGAGTGTTTGGCAGGGGAGTGGAGCTTCATCTCGCACAATTTTACAAGAATGGACAATTTCCCTGGAAATCAACGTGGTTTGTCGATCGATCGTGTAAAAAAATTTGTATCGATGCTTTCGAGGTATTACTTGAATGAAAAATTCGTGATAACCTCGTCCGTACGGAGATTTCTCCGTATTTTTTTGCATAATTCCTTTCTTTGTGTTGTGTGAGTTATACTAGTCTTTGTTTAGTCTCACCTGAGTGGCTTGTTTTTTCATTGCAATCGTTTCTCGATAAGTCTTATAATGAAAGTTGAATAGTCTGTATTTTTAGGGGGAGTATGAGTGGAGCGTATCATTCTTGATCATTTGAAACTTCGATCCAGAATTGTCATTTTAATCTCGCTAACTGTTTGCTTGCCCATTTTGCTATATGTACTATTTCACTTGAAAACTTATCAGTGGGGTCGCATTGTGCAATTTTTCGATATCATGGGGATTCACAGATAGAAAAAGCGGGGAATATGCTCCGTACTTTTTTCGATGACATTCAATAAATTGCGGCATATTCGCTGTATGTTGTGAGACTACCTACGTCAGAATACGTGGTGAAATTGTCCCCGCTAGGGCCATTCCAGTATGGTGACATGTTTACTGTGTAGAATTGAATCCATCAGGAGAATTCGGGATTACCGTTCCATACGGAGATATATAGTCGTAGGTATCCCACTGGATCTCCGATTGATACACTGTCACAAAGCCACTGGTCATCTGGCAGCCCTTATTTGACGAACTTTGTCAGACCGAAACGGAAGAGAGTGTGTATCTTACAGGTGGATGATTGCTAGGATTCTGAGTGTGTTAATGAGCTACGCAAGTTATGGCATGAGCTTGCGCTTTATTTATTGGGTGATGAGCCGACGAATGATGATGCAAAAATACAATTTCGGCAGATCATCACGAGCGAGGAAGGTAATTGCGCGAGTTGACAGGGAAAGAAAAGATGTGGAGCGGGGAGCCTCTCCACATCTTTTCTATAGACCACTTATCCGATTGACAAAGTCGGATAAGTGGTCTATAGTCGGTTTACTTACAGTAAACCGATGTGTTTAAGGGGTTATAGAGATATGTTTTTTCTTGTCCTGATTCTTGTCTATACACTATTTTTGCTTCTCATCAGTCAGTATTCCAAGCGTCATACAAAAAATGGCGGTCAGTTTCTCGATGGCGGGCGTTCATTTGGTGTCTGGCACGTGTTCGTGATGATGACAGCCATGTGGGGATCTTCCATGTTCGCCGTTGAGCTTGACTCAGGCTATCTTACAGGTTTATCTGCGATATGGTACGGGATTTCGGTGATCGTCTCATCGCTGCTTGTCGCAAGTGTTCTGCTTCGCCCCTTTCGCAGAATCGGCTATCTGACAAACTCGAACCTCCTGGGGCGCGTTTACGGCAAAAAGGCGCGCGATTTGGCAGCGCTTGTCATCGGACTCACGTTTCCGATTTTTGCAATGAAAAATGTGCTGGCGGCAGCACCTATTTTCATGTCATGTTAGGTTGGAACCTTGCCGTCGTCTTGATTTTGACCACACTGTTGGTCATTTTGTATGTGTCTCTCGGCGGTCTCTGGTCTCTTGCATATGTGCAGGTTGCAAACCTCGTCTTGTTCACGGTCGGACTGGCGGTGGCAGCCTACTACAGCCTTCACGGTCACGCCGTTTTCACGACGCCCGTTCCCAAGCAGCCACACTTTCAAGGCTTGGCGGGCGGCGGTTTGGCGATGATTCTGGTGTGGTTTGGGATGAACATCCTGAATTCTGTCAGCGCGCAGGCAGAGTTTCAGACCATCTCCTCAGCCAAGAGTGTTCGCAAAGGAAAACTCGGCGTCTATCTCTCTTCCATTGTTCTCGTCGGGTTTGCCATTGTCCCAACCCTCCTCGGTATGGCGGCGCGCACGCATCACATCGCCATGAAAAGCGGCCTGCTCGCCTTTCCAACCTACTTGCGCATGGTTGCGCCGCACTGGGCTGTGCTGCTCGTCGGATTAGGGTTTTGGGCTGCTGCGCTGATCTGGTGTGCACCGCTGATGTTTTCTGGCGCGTCAAGCTTTGGTCTTGATTTGTTCAATCGCAAACAACAATCGCATGACACATCTGCCGTACGCCGTTTTACGCGACTTTCGATGCTTATCCAGGGGGCTCTCATCGTGATTTATGCATTAATCAGACCGGGCGAGCTTGCCTGGTGGGCGGTGTTTGGCCTGACCCTTCGAAATGCGGCGATCGTCGGGCCGACGCTTACCTTTTTGCTCTGGCCGGCTGTTCGCGAACGAACCGTGCTTTTATCCATGGTCGTTGGTGTCGCGGGTGGGCTTGGCTGGAATGCGTTCACTGGATTTTCAGCGACGACTTTCGCTTTTCACATCAATCCAATGTGGGTGGGCACGGGGCTCTCGATGACCGTCATCATCCTCGGCACTTTTTTCGAGAATCGCAAAGCGTTACAGTGGAATCGTCAGCTTAAAAAACGCTATCTGGGATGGTCCATCGGAGCAATCGGGTTGCTTTTGATCATCGCGAGTCCGGCGCTGACGCATGGAGCGTATCGTTCGCTGCTTGGAGTCGACCTGTTTCTCAGCATTTTGTGTCTCTTTTTCACGGCGATGCTTTCTACAGAATTGCGGGATTGCGCGAATGAAGCGGAACTCTCCAACTGTCAAAGAGGGATCTGCGGTAAGAAAATTCGGCGCATTCTTGAATCGCGATAAATCACAGCAAAGGATTATCTGATGTTTTGTCGAAATAAATAGATAAGAACAAACACAAACGGTGCTTGGAGAGCGCCGTTTGTGTTTGTTGAGTTGATTTTGCGTGATGAGGGGGAGTGCAGGTGAGATCATGGAAGGAAATTGTGGCGCGGCAGGTTCCGACTGCCTTGACGATGCTTCAGCGCTATTGCCAGCAACCGAGTATCGCGGCGCAACAAGTCGGGATTGCGGAGACTGTGCGTCTCGTCAAAGAGATGGCAAAGCAGGCAGGCGGCGAGGTGAGCGTGTTTGATGATTGCGGAGGGAATCCTGTGATCTGCGCAGAATTTGCCGCAGGCCCTCGGGGAAATCGCGACAAAACGCTGCTTTTTTATAATCACTACGACGTGCAACCTCCCGAGCCACTCGACGAGTGGACGTATCCTCCCTTTGGAGCAGAGATTCATGACGGGAAGGTTTTTGCCAGGGGTGCTGCTGATAATAAGGGTGATTTGACGGTCAGGCTGCAGGCGATTATCGCTTTGAGAGAAAACGGCGGTCTGCCGTGTAATGTGAAGTTTTTGATTGAAGGGGAAGAGGAGATCGGTTCGCCGTCGCTTCCGGCCTATTTGGAAAAATATGCAGATCAATTTAAGGCGGACGCATGCATCTGGGAGTTTGGCGGCAAAAATATGGATGGGCAACCACAGATGGTCGCGGGAATCAAAGGGATGTGCTACCTTCAACTGTGGTGTCACGGCGCTGACGTGGATCTCCACTCATCTAATGGAGCTATCGTCGACAATGCTGCGTGGCGTTTGGTGCAGGCGCTGGCGTCCATGAAAAGCGTGGATCATCGCATTCTTGTTGACGGTTTTTATGAAGATGTCGCTTCTTTGACACCTGAACTTGTACAGTATGCCGAAGAACAGCCGTTTCACGCCGAGCGGATGAAGGAGCATTTGGGACTCCGCCGTCCATTGATTTCTGGCGACGAGAATCCAAATCTTCATTTATGGTATGCGCCAACGATGACGATCTGCGGTATTGAAAGTGGGTACACAGGCGATGGCAGTAAAACCGTCTTGCCGCGCCGGGCGCAGGCGAAACTGGACTGTCGACTTGTTCCCAATCAAGACCCGGATGATATTCTGGAAAAGGTGCGACGACATTTGCATCGACACGGCTTTACAGATGTAGAAGTGAGTCAGGTGAATGGCGAGCGGGCGTATCGCTCGGAGATGAATCATCCCTTTGTGAGGATGGTCAAAGAAACGGCCAGAGAAGCGTATGGTGTGGAGGCCGTCATGGCTCCAACCTCTGCGGGGACAGGTCCGATGTACCCGTTTGGGGAGTATCTGGGACATTCTCTGCCAATCGTGTCGACAGGCTGCGGGTGGTGGAACTCACGCGCGCACGCGCCAGATGAGTCGATTCGCATTGAAGATTTTGAGCAGGCCATGCTACATATGGTGTTGCTTCTGAATCGCTTTGGTGAAACGCAGGGTTGAGAAGATAAGAAGAGATCGGAAACGGTCGCCAATGCGTGACGCGCGTGGCGGCTGTTTCTTGATTGCGCGATCGATGTGCATGTCGAATTTATAGGATAGGGTCGGTTGCGTTCCCTGCTAAGCACAGTATAATGACGAGATGGTATCATAGCGATGGATCTTTCACTGCAAGGAGAAAAAAGGATGGCGAAAGAACGCAGCGTTCCTGGAAAACAAAATCGACACCTTCCGGCATTTCTTCTGTTGTTTCTTACTGAGCAGGACGCGCATGGCGGAGCGCTCTGGAATCAGATTTCAGCGATCATGCCGGATCATTGGGAGATTGACAGTGGTGCGGTCTATCGTGTTTTACGCGATTTGGAAGAGCGCGGATGTGTCACGTCCTATTGGAACACAGATGACGCAGGGCCTGCCAAACGGCTCTATCATCTCACGGAAACTGGACAGCGTGAATTGCATCTATGGTATGAAGACATAAAGATTCGCAAAAGAAATCTCGAGCTATTTATTCAAAAATATGATTCCTACTACCCATGATGGACTGAGCAGCTAATTCTCGCGATTTCCAATGGTTAATCTAAAAATTTTGGCGAAGGGACCAGAGAATCTGAGAATCTCATCCGTTGGGCAATCTTTGGAAGGCGCATCCAGCCATTTTCGCGAGATGGTTGCCCACGCCTCTGTTGCAACACCTGAAGTGAGAGCGATCACCGCTGTGAGCGCTCCGGATTTTGCGCCGTGTGACACGTACATGGCCAGGACAGAGATCGTGTTTAGGATCGCAAGACTGACGCGCAGAGGAATATGCAGACGCGCACAAAGCACTTGGCCAACTGCGGTGTAGCCACCCGTTGAATATCCTCTTGACACAAGGAGCCCAATGGGAAATTTTGAGAACAGCAGGATCAATCCGAAGGCGAGCCACTGTGGCCAAGTGAAGGTTACCGGAATCATCGCAAAAAGCCACATGCAGCCACCCGTGAGGGCTGCGCCAACCGTGGTCCAGAATGCGATTGATTTGCCTCCGAAAAGAAAAACGATACTGAAGATCATCCCTTTGATCCAGAGGTTGACGACACCGACATTCAGATGCATGATGTCTGCGATGCCTATGCTAAGGCCGCTCACACCGCCGGATGAGATATGTGAACGCTTTTCTAAAAATACAGAAATGGCTGCAAGCAGTACGCAACCGATGAAATAGCGTGTGGGTGGATATTTTTTTATGTTCAGTTGAGCCTTCCTCTCTTCCTGTCATGGCGTATGTATCAGGTGTGGATGTGGCGGGCGCGGGAGGTTGAAGGAGGTGAACCCCATATTCATTAGTGTCGGCAAGGGAAATGAATCGCAAACATGATGTGGGAAAGCAAATGCTGATCATAGATGATGGGTACAAAACATGGGGATCAAAAAAGGAGAGCGGGAGATGGAGAAACGGGTTTTGGTCACAGGGTTTGAACCTTTTGGCGGGGAGACGGTCAATCCGGCGCTGGAAGTGGTTGAGGCGTTGGCAGGTCGAGTGCTTGATGTTGATGGATCCGATCCTGTGCAGATCGTCGCGGCGAGGATTCCTACCGTTTTTGGAACGTCGATAGCCGTTTTGGAAAAGGAGATCGAGAGAATCTCACCATTCGTCGTACTATGTGTAGGTCAGGCGGGAGGCCGCCATCACATCACACCAGAGCGGGTCGCAATCAACGTGGATGACGCGCGCATCCCTGACAATGCGGGGAACGCGCCTGTCGATGCACCCGTCGTGCCGGGAGGAACGGTGGGCTACTTGAGCGATTTGCCGATCAAGCGGATGGTACGCGCGATGCAAGATGTTGGAATTCCGTCCTCCGTCTCCAATTCGGCAGGCACGTTTGTGTGCAATCATCTGTTCTATGGATTAATGCATCTATTGAAAACAAAGTATACTCGTGTGCGCGGTGGATTTATCCATATCCCTTTTTTGCCAAGCCAAGTTGTAGGGCGGGAACTGCCTTCTATGAATTTGACCGATATGGTGCGCGGATTGGAAGTTTGCGTGCGTGTCGCTGTTGAGCATACGTTGGATTTGCCGCTGTCGGGCGGAAAAGAGTGCTGAACACTCTATCAATCTACATTGTATACTAGAAAATGCAGGAATTTTGTCGAGTTTTATCGAAACCAATTTTGTGTAAAAAAAAAACATCGGCAAAACTGTGGAAACGCAGTGGCGCAAAGCTACAGGGGCTTCGGCAAACTTGCCATGCTAGCCAGTTGCAGGTATCGGACCCCCTCGCTGTCTTTTGACGAGTGGGTTTTTCTTTTTGAATGGAGGAGATGCACCATGCTCGGATTTGTGCTGAATGAACGCTTACAGATTGCATCTTCAAAAATGTTGACGATGTTGAGTCAAATGATCGATGTGAATACGCTGTTTGTGGCCATCAATGATGAACAGGTTAATGAAATTATCAAGGTGTACAATCGGCTCGAAGTTTTGGTTCAAGAGGGTCCCGTGCCATTTCTTGAGAGTTATTGCCATCATGTCTGTGAAACGGCGAGCGATGTGCTCATCATCTCAAACACGACAGCGGATGAGCGAACATCTGCGATGGCGATCACATCGAGTCTCGGGGCGACATCCTTTATCGGTGTGCCGATCATTTTGAAAAACGGATGGAAAATTGGGACAATTTGTGGTATGGACCGGATGGCTCATGAGTTTACTGCGAAAGAAACTGAAGCACTGCACGTTGCCGCAACGTTTATCGGTTACGTGATTGAATTAGAGCGAACTGTGTATGTGGATGACATCACGGAGGTGTATACGCGGAGATTCTTGTACGAGTCCTTTCACGCATTTGCCAGTAAGCACTCAATGATTTGCATGTTTGTATTGGACCTTGATGATTTTAAAACGATCAATGACAGTCATGACCACGAGTTTGGAGACAAAGTGCTTCGCGTCATTGCCAAGCGCATTCACGATACTTTTTATTCTAAAGGAATCCTGTTTCGTTTAGGCGGCGATGAGTTTGCGCTGCTCTCCTCCGATCCTACAAATTGTGAAGAGGCATTGGCATTCGCACAGCAGGTGCTTGATCTCTTTTCTGTTCCATTTTCGGTTGACGGGATCACCCTTTTTGTCACGGCGAGCATTGGAGTCTCTTGGTATCCGGAATGTGCGGTGCAGTTGCAGGAACTTCTTCGTTACGCTGATATGGCGATGTACAGCGCGAAGCATGCCGGGGGCAATCGCATCATGTGTTTTGACCCGAAGCAGGAGGCGGAGATGCGCGAGCGACTCATCTTGGAAAAACAGTTGCGCTCAGCGCTTGAAAATCAGGAGTTAGAAATTTATTATCAACCCAAAATTCTTGTGAAAGACGGATCGATCCAATCGATCGAGGCACTGACGCGCTGGCGGGACGCATCAGGTGAATGGATTTCACCTGAGCGGTTTATTTCGATTGCCGAGGAGAGCGCGCTCATTGTCACGTTGGGGCGATGGGTGCTTCTCAGCGCGTGTCGGCAGTTTGTAAATTGGGAAAGAAGCGGAAAGGCTCCAGAACTTCTATCCGTAAACGTTTCACCCAAACAATTTCAACTCGGAAACATGGTGCAAACCATTCGTGAGGTGATTGAGGAGACCGGAATGGATCCGCGGCGTTTGGCAATTGAGATCACGGAAGGTCTGTTGATGAACAATTCGATGGAAATTGCAGAAGAACTTCGACAGATTCGTTCACTTGGCATAAAAATCGCGATTGATGATTTCGGAAAGGGATTTTCTTCGCTCTCTTATCTTCACTTATTCCAACCTACTCATCTGAAAATCGACAAATCGTTCATTGACAACATGCTCTACGATTCAGGGCAGATGTCCATTGTGTCTGCGGTGATTCATCTCGCGCACAATCTAAAGATGGCGGTCATTGCAGAGGGCGTCGAGAATATGGAGCAGTTTAACCGTCTGAAAGCAGAAGGGTGTGACTATGTCCAAGGCTATCTGTTTGCCAAACCGCTTCCTGCCGAAGAGATTGAGCGTTTTGCCAGCAGTTACCTGCAACATGGAGACAAACGGTTTCGGGTGGGTTGACGAAATGATGCATTGACACAGGAAATGTTTTCTTTGTAAGGTTGATGCCAGTTTCGGCTGTTAAGCTGTCCCCAAGTTAAAGCAAAGAATAGGATAGAAGCTTTGAACTTGGGAGGTTGTTTTTTTTGGCGAAATTAGGAAAACGCTTGATGAGCGTTTGTGGAGCGGCAGTTACGGCGGTGTATGCCGCAGGTTACATTTACACGATGCCTTCAGCGCAAGCCAATACAAGTAGTGTACCCGGTTTAAACCCAACGACACCTGCGCCGTCGCAGTCCACGCCAGGCGCGGCTGCCAAAGCGTATAACCACAGTAAAACGCAATCTTCCGCAAAGAAATCTTCTCCTACGCACCATCCGACTTCCTCTTCTACATCGACGAACGGCACTTCAAACAAAGGAAATCCCAAATCCCAAACGTCATCGAGTAATGCAAAAAAACCAGCGGCAAAAGCCGCACAGTATAAAGATGGCGTGTATACAGGCGTCGCGAGCAATCCATACGGAGGACTCTCGCTTGCAGTCACGATTGCTCACGGAAAAATCGCGTCTGTTAAGATCACGTCTTATTCCATGCACTATCCGCAATCTGTCATTGATCCTCAGCTTCCGCAGGAGGCTGTCCAGATGCAGACTTGGAGAATCTACATCGTATCAGGAGCCACTGCGAGTACATACAACTTTGCAGAGGCAATGTACCAGGCCCTGAACAAAGCCAAGGCTTGAGGAGTGCGCAAAAAAATGATGTCGCGACACAGTGAAGAAACGCGCCTGCTGTTGGGAACGACAGTCTCCATTTGCGTCGTTGGGCCAGAGCCGACACACATGCGCGAGCAGGCGATTGAACGCGCGTTTGCCGCCATGCGCTTTGTCGAGGAAACATGCAGTCGGTTTGATGAGACAAGCGCGCTGCGTGAACTTTGCCGTCACCCTGGGAAATGGATGACGGTGCCCGATATTTTATTTGAGTCTGTGCGAGTCGCGCTTGAGGTGAGTGAACTCACGGAGGGTGTGTTTGATCCGACGATAGGCGGGACGCTTTCTAGGCTTGGGTTTACGCGCCACTACGCGACGGGAGAACAGGTGATTGTGGCGGATGATGTGATCCATGCAAAGGTGACGTATCGCGATATCGAACTTGACGAGAGGACGCGTTCCATTCGTCTTCGCAAGCCGCTATTGCTCGATTTGGGGGCAGTGGCAAAAGGCCTGGCAGTCGATTTGGCAGCGCGCGAATTGAGCAGCCTTGAAGGGTTTGCGATCAATGCCGGGGGAGATGTTTATGTGCATGGCGTTGATCCGCGGGGCGATCTTTGGACGATCGGCATTCAACATCCGTTTGAGAATGGGGAGCAAATCGCATGGCTTGAGGCGACGGATGTGGCGGTTTGCACATCGGGCAGCTATGAACGGCGCAGTCCGCTTCATCCGGAAATGCATCACATTGTGCACCCGGGACAGGGGCGCTCTGATTCTGATTTGGTAAGTTGCACAGTGTTAGCGCCTTTGACGATGTTGGCGGATGCGGTGTCGACGGCAGCATTTTTGCTTGGGGCAAAGCGAGCAAAGGAATTCGTGGATGACATGGCACTCGCAGCCCTTTTCATCAGGGATACGCTTGAGATCACGATGACCGAATCCATGAGGGGGTATATGAGATGAGTGAAAAGGAACGTGTAAAAAGAGCACCACAGCCCTCATTTGAGCGATTTATCAAAACGCCAAAAGGGACGGTCATGGCGATGCTGATCGGTCTCACAATGATCGCGGCGCTTCGTCCGCAGGATCATTTCGGGCTCGTCAACGCATTGGTCGCCGCGCTTACTGGCGTTGTTGTCGATGGCGCAGTTGCGCTACTTTTGAAACGGGGGAAACTCTTCTCGGATGGCGGGATCATCACGGGATTGATCGTGGCGGATGTGCTCAGCCAAAAGACACCGCTGCTTTGGATTGTGGCGATCACGGCGATCGCGCTTTTGTCAAAACACATCTTAAAGTTGGGACGAAAACCACTTTTTAATCCTGCGGCGTTTGGGCTCTTGATCGCAACGTTCATCGTCCAATCCGGCCAGAGCTGGTGGGGAAGCCTTGCGCTTATGCCGACATGGCTCACGTTTGTGGTCATCATCGCGGGGGTTTTTCTGACGGTTCGCGTCAACAAATTTCCGCAGGTCGCGGCGTATCTGGGGACGTATTTTGGGCTGCTTTTTTTGATGGCGATCTTCCACCTCGGGCTGCCAACCGACACGCCGGCAGATGCATTGCGCGTGCCGTTTGTGAACACGGCCTTGTTTCTGGCGTTTTTTATGGTGACGGATCCTCCAACATCGCCTGCCGCGTATGGACAGCAGGTCGTTTTTGGCTTTGTGACAGCCGTGGTGAGCACGATCATTTTTGCGACAGTTGGGGGACTGGCCTATCCGCTGATTGGACTGCTTGTCGCGAATGGGTGGAAGGCGCTATGGAGCCTGCGAAGCAGTCGGCAAAAGGATAGTGATCGCACGAAGGGGCGCACGTATTCGCCACAAGCGTCAAACTCTTGATGAAACGACGAGATTTTGAAAGAGAAACCGCGCTCTGCACAATGGCGCGGTTTTTTTCGCGGTTCATTGCAAGCGCGAAAGCTGTATAATTGAAGAAAGTTGATTTCACGGGGGCGGGTTTGTCATGGCGGATTTGACGTTTCAAGCGAATTTGAAGTGGCGCGGCGTTGGCAGGGAAGGAGAGGGTGCGGCGACGATTGCAAAGGATGTCACGGTGTGCTATTCGGCGCCAGATGCGATGGGTGGAAAGGGTGTTGGGACAAGTCCGGAAGAGCTTTTGATTGCTGCAGTCGCGTCCTGTTATAGTGCCACGCTGTTTCGCATGCTGCAAAAGCGTGAACTCGCCGTCGCCGATTTGCAGATTCGCGCTGTGGGGGAAGTGACGGGGTATCCGCTTAACGGGAAATTCGCAAGGTTGACGGTTCATCCCGTGATTCACGGCGGCGACGCTGCGCGCCGCGAAAACTATCAACAGGTGGCCAACGCCGCGCGCGACACGTGCTTTATCGGCAAGACCATTGCGGGGAACGTCGAGTATCTCGTGGGGGATGTGGTGTTTGTAGAAGAGTGAAAAAGCAGAAAGAAGCGTCCGGGTCGATCGGACGTTCTTTCTGCTTTTGTGGATTACATCGCGAGCGGGTTGTTGCGCGTCTGCACCCAATTCGTTCTAAAGTTGAAGTAGACAGATTTTCCTTGCATCGAGTTCGGGTCAATTCCTGAACCTGTAGGCGGTCTCAGGTCGAACCCGACTGTAAAGGCGAGCAGTGTTGATTGCCCGGGTTGTATCACATCATTGAAAGAATTGACATTGTACGGTGACTGATTGACAAAATTTGAAGTTTGATCATTAAACATTTGTGTCACAGCGACTGAGTCGGTATTCACCGTCTGTCCATTCGATACTGCAGTAAGATTGTTGATGCTGTGAAGAAGACCGTTATTCACAGCGGTCAAAAGTTGTTGCCCCGTGTATCCCATGCCTCCGTACTTCTGATAAAGACGGTTGACTCCATCGAGGCATTCTTCAATTTGGGTGGATGTTTCTTGATTGGACCATTGGTCGTCGTTTCCTGTCGTTGATGAAACAGGGACGAGTTCCCATACGGTCACATTGGATTGATTTGAAAAAGAAGTATCGTTTTGAAGTGTAACTTGATTTGCTGATGAATTTGAAGCTGTTAATCCGTTGGCGTCAACAGGTGTGGCTGAAATGGAGGTTAGTCTTGCAGTTAATGTTCCTGTGTTTTCGAGAAACAGGCCACGCGTGTGTTTATCGCCAGGCGCCCACAGTCCTGTAGGTACGACACCTGCTTGAGCGGATGTTGTACTTGTGTAGAACATAGGTCCCGTTTGCGGAATGTCGTCACGTTCAGGGGTGACATTCAGGGTTCCGGCAGTGAATGTGTTTGCCGAGTTGTGTGCACTTGAAGTGAAGAGTGCGAACGTTCCGCCTCCGACAAGCGTGCTGAGTGTAAGGATCCCTGCTATGGAAAGCAGTGGTATTTTCGTCGAGTATTTCAACATGGTACCTCCTTGTGAAATGCACTTCATTTAAAAAGGTGGTGTTTTCACACCACCTTGAATCGACTTGGCATTCTTAAGCGATTGCTATTAACTTAGCTCCAGCTAGAAGGCCCGACTGCGCCTGTGTATGGAGAAGATACGGGGTTTTTGCTGCTGTCGACCGAGTTGTTCCGCGCCTGCACCGCCTCGACGGTGATCGTTGCAGTTCCCGTTTGCCCTTGGTAGAAGTTGTTTGCGTCAAGCGGCAGTGAATAGTTGATCGCGATGGTCGTGCTGGAACCTGGCGCAAGGAGATAACCGGAGCTTCCAGCCGTCATGTTGGCATTAGGTTTCAAAACAAGCGGCATGTTGTTTGCCGACGTTTCAGTGACAGAATTTGTGCCACTAGAAGCAAAAATCGCGCCAGACGTTGCGATTCCGCTGGAAGGAATGACGACCCACTCAGACAGTGTTCCTGTGTTCTTTACGGTCAAGTTGACAGTTCCCGAATCCCCAGGGGCCATGTTTTGGAAGTTGTAGGATGTCGACGTGAATGCGGGTTGGCCGCCATTTGTTGCATCGACGATGACCGTGCCAGCCGCGAACGTGTTGCCTGTGTTCGTTGCATTTGATGTGAACAACGCGAACGATCCGCCCGCGAGCATCGCTGCGCCCACCGCAGATGATGCCATTGCCAAAGCTACTTTTGATGCGATTGCCATTTGAATTTCCTCCCTAGATCCCCTATTGGGTTATGTTTGTTTCAAACTTCTCGCGGTATGGTTGGATGAGTCCATACATTGCCCGTCGAGAAGATCTCAACCGAATGGAATGTGGTGCATTTATACTTCGGAACGATTGGGGCCAACTTCTTTTGCCCGCAGTTCTTTCCGAAGTGATCGCGTGAGGCTGATCATTTGAGAGATGATCAGGAGTGCGCCGGGAATGATCAACGTGAGCGCCATTCCTAGCTTTGTTTTGACAAATTCCAGGTAGTAACCGACATAGGGAACGGTAAAGTTGTCATACTGCGCAACCACGTTTTGGGATGGTACGAGAAAGAAGTCGGAGACCTTGTTTGCGTCGCCTTTTGTGTGAAACAAAAGCTGATTGCCGCGATGAATGACTTGAACGATGCGGTGCGTAATCAACATATTTTGGGTGTATGGTGCTTTGAATGTAATAATTTCTCCAGTTTTTAACGTGACTGGATTTATGTGTGGTGTATCAAAAATGACAGAACCGACTTGAAGTGTTGGCACCATCGACCCGGAGAGTACGACGTACATCTCGTGTCCAAAAATTGTCGGCGGTCCGCCCGCGATACGGCTGGAAACGCCCAAGTAGAGTAACAGCGCAAAAAATATGAGAAGGAGATAGGTAATCACTCGGCCAGACCATTTCAGTGTTGCTTTCATTTACTTGATCGCCTTCCTCATCATCATCTAGTTGGAACTTGGTTTGTTGTACACATCACTCACGACACTCGTAGATGTTTGTGGCGAGTCGATGCCAGAGTGGGATGTATCAGTTTGATCGGCGTTTTTATCTTGTTTCAAAAATTTCGAAATAATGCTCGTGCATGTCTGCGTGTTACCTTGCATACGACTCAGATAGGACGTTGCCTCGGACAAGGCGTTTTGTCCCCACGATGCAACCCGCGAATATGAATCAATTTCTTGCTGGGAACCCTTTTGCGAGGTGGCGGTTTGGTAATTCAATTCATCTGTCGCCGCGGCTTGCGAAATGATCTCAAATGTGGCCCTTGCATTTTGCATGAGTGCTGTTTCCTGAAAAAGCAGTCTGTTGAGCTTTGTGAGAATATCTTCGCGATCCGCTTGCTTTTTCTTATCTTCCTTATCTGAACTCGCCTGTTGAGTGAGTTGCTGCGTGAGCGTTTCAGACTGTTGTGCGTCGCTCGCCAGTTGTTGGACCAGTTGCGAATACCACATTGGAAAGTGGTCGGCAGATTGGAAAACGGCTGTCATTTGCTTTGACGACGTTAACAGCGCCTCTGTGCTTCTTACAAACAGATCTGAGCTGATCGCGGAGGCGGGGGTGAGAAGAACTGTCAAGATTAAAATCGTGCGATACGGTTTTTTATGGCGTTTCACACGCATGGATCGATTCCGTTCCTTTCGTGATAAAAAAGGTTGTTGCAAATCTGTCGATTCATTCAAGCCCAGATCTCCTTACATTCGTTCTTAAAAACGAACGATCATGTGTTCATTATAACGAACGAACATCGTGTGTCAATAGGTTTTTAAATCATTTTTTATGAAGTTTTCATCCTCATTAAATTGGCTGTATGAGAGTGAAAAATATTTTTATCGACGGCGACCGACATTTAAGCATAGGTGGATTGCTGCGCACATAAAATGCTACGTGATGCCGTCGAGGGTTCGCGAAAAACGTCGAAATTGCGTGTAAATATTTTCTTGTCGGTATAGGAGATAGCGTTTACGATATACATAAGCACGAACCGGAAATCGCAAACCCGTTGAAATGCGGGGACGCAAAGTCTCAGTTCTAAGGCTGACCCAATGTTGGCTAAGAAGGCTGGACCGCAGAAGGTTCCTATCGATTCGATGGGAGGCAAGGGTCTTCATGTCAAATGCTGAGCTGATCCAGTCCGAAGGCATTGATGTTGGGTGGATTTTCTTAATGAAAGAAGCCAAGGCACTGGGGCTGAGTCTTGAGGAAGTGCGTGTCTTTCTTTACAGTAAAAAAGATGTAGTGTATGATTCCTCATTAAGAACAGATGAGATAGTCGATCTTAATCAAGAACGATAGAGCGTTCGCAGATAAGATGCGTCTAAGGTTTTCGGGGTAGGGTTTTGCGATGCAAGGTTAGGAGGATCACCATGATCGGAGAAAGGATTCGTTCGCTTCGCAAAGAGAGAAATCTCTCACTTTCCGAACTGGCCGAGCGAGCGGATATCGCAAAGTCCTATTTGAGTGCTATTGAGAGAAACATTCAACATAATCCTTCGATTCAAGTGATTGAAAAGTTGGCAAACGTCTTTGAGATCCCGATTCAATACTTGTTGCCACCTGAAGACGTAGCCGACACTTCCCTTGAACTCGATCCAGAGTGGCTGCAATTGGCCAAAGAAGCGGCTGACTCAGGAATCAGTAAAGAAGAGTTCAGTCAGTTCCTTGAGTATCAAAAGTGGCGAAAGCAACAGTCGAAGTAGAGCCCATATCTGAGATTCCCACACGGTAGGAAAAATGAACACACTTAGAGATCATTCGAGTCACGGTGCGCGAATGGTCTTTTTTATGGTTCGGCTCAGCCGTCACTGCTTCCGACGGTCGCTTGCACGTGCGCTTTGGCCGGCATGAGAGAGGTTTAAAATCTCCCTCAAAACAAGAAAGCGCGACTTCTCCACAAGGTTTGTGCGAGAAGCGCGCCTTTTATGCCCGGTTTGAGAAGTGTTTCAGCGTGTCACATGGCGTAGTCAGACGGCCGTCATGAGAAGAAATGCGGCCATACCGATAAAGAGACTGGCCATGGTGCCATTCTTGCGAAAGAATTCGAACATGCAAACATCTCCTTATGGGTATTTGGATTGTCACATCCTATATATAGTTTCGACACAAATCGTTCATAACCTTCATGAGTTAAAAATTTTTTTAGTGAAACGGATAAGCTGTGCAGCACCAGCCCTAACACGACGAAACAAAGACCGATTGCGTTCCAAGGTGTAAGCGATGTGTCAGGAATGAGCCATTTTTAACCGAGAACCGGGAAAAAACCTCTCCTGACTGCGTGGCTTCGACAGAAGCGAGTTTTTTCGGGTGATTGCACGCCAGATCGGTGGCAGAAAAAAGAGGACTGTGGCAATAACGCCAGAAAATAGCGCAACGTTGGAGGCGTAGCAAAGCGGAACATAAAAAATCCGAATCCGATGAAGCTCAACGTTGCCAAGGCTCCGGGTTTTTGCTTCATTTCAGCAAAGAGCAGTCGCAACTGCCGTCTTGCAGCGACAAGCAGAAAAAGGAGCGGAAGTGTAAAAAGGTAGCGCAGCGACGCACTTTATAGGAAACTCCCCCTTGAAAGCTCATCAGGCGATTCAGAACGAAGGTGATTGCGAAAAAAAGGAGGAAAAAATTCCTAATCCATTGGCCTTCACTAGGATCTCTCCGTCAATTCGTGATGCGATCTGTCAAGAAGGGGATGGGTAAAAAGAGGACGACAAACCTGTTAGACATTTAGGGTGAATCATGAACTGAATGGACGGATTTCTGTAAGAATTTTATCATATTTTTATCAATCCCTCTCTCTTTTCCTGCGTGTGGGAACCGGTGTCATGAGAGACGCTGTGCTTGATGCGAAGAAATGAATCGCCTTACTGTATACTAGGCTTAGCAAGGGCGATGGATACGAGCTTGAAACGATGGATCATGATTTGGAGGGAAGCTCGTTGTTGCATGAAACGCTGTCACAATTAGAACACTCCATCAAAGAACTGACAGATATTGATATGGCGCTTGATGCGGCGTCGATTGTCGCAGTAACGGATCAAACTGGAAAAATAACATTTGTCAATGATAAATTTTGCGAGATTTCCCAGTATACACGCGATGAATTGCTTGGACAAAATCACCGAATTATCAATTCGGGCTATCACTCCAAGGCATTCTTTAAAACGATGTGGCGGACCATCGCACAAGGGGAAATTTGGCGCGGCGAGATAAAAAATAAAACTAAAGATGGCTCTTATTATTGGGTGGATACGACCATCGTCCCATTTTTGAATGAGCATGGGAAACCTTATAAATACGTTTCATTTCGCATTGATATCTCGCGGCGAAAACGTGTCGAAGAGACACTTGACACACTCATCACAACCTTGCCGGATCTCGCTATCTTTAAGGACGGACAGGGACGTTGGTTGCGAGCAAACGATGCAGCCATCACTTTTTTCGGACTGCAACAAGAGTTATACCAAGGGAAGACAGATGCAGAGCTGGCAGACGCAGTACCAACAGCGCAGAATCTCTTGAGACAACTCGGCGATCAGGATGAGCCGACATGGCAGAGTGGCGGGACGACGCATGTTGAGCGCGCGTGGAAATTGCATGGAAAACAGGCGCGTATCCTATACGAGACGCGTGTGCCTGTCTTTCAAGACAATGGATTGCGCAGTGGCATGATTTTTCTCGGGCAGGACTACACAGAGCGCAGGCAAACGGAAGCATTCCTTCGCCGCGTCGACAAAATCACTGCCGCAGGGCAGTTGGCGTCGGGTGTCGCGCATGAAGTGAGAAATCCGCTCGCCGCGATAAAGTGGTCTATTTTACGCCTGCAATCCATGTACCAGGATGAGGCCATGTTTCATCTTATCCTATCGGAGATCGACCGGATCGACGAAACCGTTGAACAGTTGCTTTCCCTCTCTCGCGAGAAGCTGACGGCGCCTACGACGATTGATGTTAAGTCGTTAATCGAAGGGATTCTTCCACTCATGCAAGTTTCTGCGACTCGGCAGAATGTTGAAATCAACTTCACGGCGAGTGAAGGTTTGCCTGCCGTTTTCGGTGATGAGAATCAGCTTAAACAAGTTTTTGTAAACATTCTCAAAAACGCATTGGAGGCTATGGATTCGGGTGGGACAATTACGGTGAACCTTGGTGTACACAGTGAGACACAACTGGAGATGCGCGTTGTGGATCAGGGGTGCGGAATGCCGGAAGAGCTCGCAGCGCGCGTTGGGGAACCCTTTTTTACAACGAAAGACACGGGTACGGGCCTTGGTCTCATGATGTCACATCAAATCATTCGCGAACACAATGGCCGCCTCATTTTGTCAAGTACACCCGGGGTGGGGACGACGGTAATTATTTATTTGCCGATCGCTGATGTGCAGCGGTAAGACAGACAAGCGCACATGATTAAAATGGACTAGACACAGGTAGTTCCCATGTGTCTGTTTTTGTTTTGCATGATTTGGCACTCTAAGATAAACAGAGGGAGTGGTGCCTCTGTCGCGCAAGTTTTTAGAGCGGGGGCGATCGACTTGAAACAGTGGGTCAAACGCGCGCGCAGCGTGCAAGACAAATGGGACGATCAGTTTTTAGACTGGCTTTCTCGTCATGTGGACTTTTTTTTGGCCCTCACATGTGCCGTCGAACTCTTCTATGGCATCGCGCGCGCTCAGTACAGTCTGGTCATCTCTATCGTGCTCGTTGGCGCCATCAGCTTTTTTATCGGTTTTGTCCAGTCCGTCGCCGTCACACTGCTCATGATGAGTACCTTGTTTTTTCACGGCGTCCTTGTCAAACACACCTTAGACATTCCTTTTCTCGTCGCCGCGACTGCCGGATGGCTTTGTGTATCGTGGCTTGGCTATCATCACAGGGAAGAACAAAAAAATCAGAAACGTCGCTTACAGAGCATTGAACTGGATCATGAAAAAACGACGTCTGCATTGCCTTGGGCCGTCAGCAATGAGATTCGTACGTCGCTTGCAGCGATTCGCTTTTTGCTGTTTCCACTTCAAGGCGAGAGTGATGGGGGAGACGCGTCTCGCGAAATGCCGATCGCAAAGGCCACAAATGAACTTCAGCGTTTAGAAAACTTGTTCATGGATTACGAAGAAATCATTCAGGAGAAGCCGAGTCAGTCCTCCCGCAAGGTATAGCCTTCACGAAGCGCATACGTGGCCGCCTGAACGCGATTGCTGAGATGGAGTTTCTCAAGGATGTTGCGCACGTGATTGCGCACGGTGTTCTCGCTGATAAATAGCGCACTCGCGATATCGCGGTTGCTTGACCCTGCGCTCAAGTGACGCAGAACGTCGATTTCACGCTCTGTGAGTGGATCGACTTCTTGCACTTTTTTTGTGGCGGTTGCGGACAGTTCGTGAATGATTTTGACTGCCAGATTTCCAGGGATGACCGGTTCTCCCGAGTATACGCGCTGGACGCTGTCGATGACGGTTTGCGGGCTTGCATTCTTTAGGATGTACCCTGATGCGCCCGCTTTCACCGCTTCAAAGAGCGCCTGCTCTGCGTCGGAAACAGTCAGGATGAGGATGCGCGCATCGCTGTTTTTTTCCCGCATGATCCGTGTCGCTTCAAGTCCTGTCATGATTGGCATATTAATATCCATGATGACCACATCGGGTGCGAGTTCCATAAATTGTGTCACGGCCTCCTGACCGTTGCTCGCTTCGCCGACAACCTCAATGGCTTTGTGCCTCCCGATCATGGCGCTTACTCCTTCGCGGAACAACTCGTGATCATCGACAATCAGTACGCGGATCGTGTCGCTGTTGGCTTTTTCGCTGTCAAGCATTTGTTTAACATCCCTTTCGATCGGATCGCATCCATATTGATGTTACTATAGCGAATTATACAGTGAAGCAGATCATCCGTTAGGACTATTTTCCGTCTGAGTTGACCATTCGCCGGGCAACGCAAGAATGGCAAACAAGCCGGAATTCCAACACCTCACCACCATAACCGGGGCCCTGCCCATGAAAATCTAAGTTTCACAGACTGTCGGCCAGTGCGGACCCGCATGATTGCAGGATTTCCATCTTATCGAGAAATTAGCACACTTCAACCGCGACGGCCCCCTGTCCGTGTGGTTCACGCAAGAGGTGCTGGTGCGCACGGCATGGTTGACGTGACGGATGTTGCGCAGTTGCGTCAGGTTGAGCATTTCAAAAAGGCGGATCACGAATGTGGCAGGAGGATTGCGCGAGGGGTGGGTCTGTCATTTCTAGGCAATCATGTTGTAGAATGAGTCTGAAGAATGCCAAATGAGAGGGGGAATCCTTGTGCATCTGGCTTCCATCCATGGCGACTAGCTCATGAAAAGGGATGATTCTATCCGTTTCCGAATAGGGGCTGTTTTGTATTGAGCAATGAGTTTCTGCGTATGGTTGTTGAACCAGGGCTTTCTGAAGAGGCATATCTGTCTGTGCTTGACTTGGCAAAACGTTGCCAGAAGCATGACGGACTGACGCTTAAAATAAATGAACCTTTTTTGCGAACGAGACCTGCCTATGAAGTGAATGATTTTCTCTATTACGCGGGGGATCGCTTGATTGGCTACCTTGGATTGCACCAGTTTCAGATGCATGAAGTGGAATTGACAGGCATGGTCGATCCCGCGTATCGAAGAAGAGGCATCTTTTCCGCATTGGTGGCAGAGGCGCGGCAGGAGATCTATGAGCGCGGCGCGTCTGTACTCATTTTTATCACGCCACAGGAATCAATATCAGGAAAACACTGTCTTCAGTCGCTTGGTGCCACATATTCTTTTTCAGAGTATCACATGCAGTGGGATGGACGTGTGCGTCAAGCGCAACCTTCCAGCCTAACGCTGCGCAGCGCAGAGGGGGATGAAGATTTTAAGCGTGTGGCGCACATAACCGCTGCGTGTTTTGAGATGGATGCAGAGGATGTACACACTTCGATCATGAAGTCGAGCGTTCCTGGAATGAATCGCTATCTGATTGAGTCGCAAGGGGAGCCCATTGGCACCATCGCAGTCCAGGAGATTGATCAGCGAGAAGCGTTTCTTTTTGGGTTCTGCATTTTAGAGGCGTATCGCGGGAAAGGTTTAGGGCGTGTCGCACTGACTGCGACCATTGCGCAGTTGTCAGAACGCGGTGTCTCATCCATCGCGCTTGAGGTGGCGGCAGAGAATCGCCGCGCTCTCACCCTCTATGAGGGGTGTGGATTTTCCGTTGTACGGGCAAATGACTATTTTAAGCAGTCTCTCGAATAACAGATAAAATAACAGATAAAAATGGGGGAAGCAGAATGCCACGCGCAGAGAATCGCAAGCGACCGCCAGGTTCGCAGGGTGCCGGATTTGGAAGCGGCCATCTCGATAAGACATCGACGCATCAACATATCATAGAACAGAAGCAACGTTTGGATAAAAAACAGGAACTGATCGCGAAAATGAAAAAGATTCAAAAAGACAAGTTGGGCGATGGAGAGAAATCTTGAAGCAATTCGAGCACACGAACGCATCGAATGGGTTCCTTGACAGATACGTCAGCGAAGGGTGTGGCATGTGGCTGTTGAATCGCTAGGTGTGAGTTCGCTTTTTAAAAACCGCTTTCTCGCCACGATTCTTATGTCTGGCCTGTTTGTTCAGATCGGAATCTGGGTCCGAAACTTCGGCGTTTTGCTCTATGTCATGGATCGAACCCATGGCAATGCGTACGCCGTTTCCTTGATCTCCGTCGCTGAGTTTGCGCCGATTTTTATCTTCTCCTTTATTGGCGGGACATTTGCCGATCGCTGGCCGCCAAAGCGCACGATGGTTATTTGTGATCTTTTTAGCGGTCTCGCGCTATCCGTCATCCTGGGATTTCTTTCGAGCGGTGCATGGCAGGCAGTCTTTTTTGCTACACTTGCCTCGTCCATTCTGTCGCAATTCTCACAGCCTGCAGGGATGCGCCTTTTTAAACTGTATGTTCCAGAGGAATACATGCAGGCGGGAATGTCGATCTATCAGACCATGTTTGCAATCTTTATGATCATCGGTCCGATGATCGGAACGTTCGTCTATCAACATTTTGGCATCTTTGTATGCATCATCGTGACCGGAATCGCCTTTCTCTTTTCTGCGGGAACCCTCTTGTTTTTGCCGCGCGATCATGCAGAGACACAGGCGGTTGAGAGGATGTCACTTCTCTTTGACATGCGCGAGGGGATTCGCTATGTACTCTCAAAACGTGTGCTGTCAGCCTTGGGCGGCTGTTTTTTGTCGGCGGGGCTTGCGATTGGCCTCATTCAACCTTTGGGAATATTCATCGTGACAGAGCGTCTGCACCTTCCCCAGACAGATCTTCAGTGGTTTACCGGAATCAATGGGTTGGCGATGGTAATCGGCGGTGTCGTATCCATGGTGCTAGCGAAGCGGATCGCGCCGCACATTGTGCTTTTTATCGGTATGGCCGTTTCTGGGTTGACCATCGCGGGCATTGGTGTTTCAACGATCGTCTGGCTTAGCTTACTTGCACAGTTTCTGGGCGGGCTTGTCATGCCGGGTATTCAGATCAGCATCAACACCATGATTTTGAGCCATACCGAAAATGCGTATGTCGGACGCGTCAACGGCATCTTGAATCCGCTGTTTATGGGTGGCATGATCCTTACGATGATGGTGGCAGGGGCACTCGTCTCATGGCTGTCGATCGTATGGGTGTATCTCTTTTCCGGCATGCTTTTTTGTATCGGATTGATCGCGCTTGTTCCCATTTTTCGCAAACATTCGAGCGCACTCGCGACAGAACTTGGCGATCAGGCGTGAAACGGTTCCTTTTGCCAATTTGCGTACTGATCGCGCAGCGTAAGCGGCGTGTTCAGAGCATCCCATGCGGCGACACAGGCGGGATCAAATGCGCTTCCCGTTTGCAATCGGATATAGTCCATCGCTTCTTCGTGACGCCACGCGTCGCGAAATGAGCGGACAGTCGTCAGCGCATCATACACGTCTGCGACTGCTGCGATTCGAGCGACCAGTGGGATCTGCATCTCGCGCAACTGTCGTGGGTAGCCTGCCCCGTCAAATCGTTCATGGTGAAAGAGAACCACATCTAACTCATCCGTTGTAAACCCGAGTTTTTTACATATTTCAAATCCCGTTACAGGGTGTTGATTGATCCACTGCCGCTCATCCGGTGTAAGTGTGCCACGTTTGTTCAAAATGGCGTCTGGCGTGCTTATTTTTCCGATGTCGTGAACGATGCTGCCGCGATAAATCGCTTTTTGTCTCTGTGAGTCAAGGCCCATCTTTTGTGCCAGTTTCAATGCATAGAATGCGACGCGCAAATTGTGGCCTGCTGTATAGCGATCTTTTTGCTCGATGGCGACAGTGAGAGCTAAAAGACTCGAAGGAAGCATCACCTCAAATCCGCCGTGCGGCATCTTCTCGCGCTGCTTCTCTTCATACATGCGCATATCTGCAAGTTGCAAAACCTCTGAGAGTGAAGCGGCAGAAGTTGACGCGGTGGCCAGTCCCATGCTGATCTTTACGTGCAGATTCTGACGCCCCTTACTTTGACGCAAGCGACTCAGGTGACTGCGTATCATGTCCATTTTTTCTGCGCTTAGTGGATGAGGGGAATAGACGATAAACTCATCGCCGCCATAGCGAAAGTGGCGGGCGGGCCTCGGCAGGCTTGATACAAGCGCATCTGCCACATCGCGCAAGACTTCGTCTCCGGTGAGGTGGCCGAATTGGTCGTTCACTTCCTTGAAATTGTCGACATCGACGACGATCAAGCTTCCTGAAAAAGGGATGTATTCGTGCTCACGCAGATGGGATTCCCAGGCGTTTCGGTTTTCAATCCCAGTGAGACCATCCGTCCACGCCGATTTTTGCAGTAATTTTACTTTGTTGTAGTCGTTGATTGCACTGAAGATGCCCACTTGGATCGCGGTTGCCAAAAAGACAGAAATCATAGGGTAATGGCGGGAGAGAAGTGCGCTCATAAAAACAAGCAGGTACGAGTTTAGATAACCCCAGTGCAGTTCCTTGATCGAGAGTTGAAGTTGATCAAGGAGTGGGCGCTGTTCGCGTTTGGCGACGATCATGGCAGAAATGAATCGATTGATGATCAAATGGAGCAGTAGCGTCAACAC
Source organism: Ferroacidibacillus organovorans (assembly GCF_001516615.1). Taxonomy (GTDB): domain Bacteria; phylum Bacillota; class Bacilli; order Alicyclobacillales; family SLC66; genus Ferroacidibacillus; species Ferroacidibacillus ferrooxidans_B. The sequence continues at coordinate 27,618 of NZ_LPVJ01000029.1, forward strand.
AATGGACAATATAAGTGCGGGGAATGAGGCGCCCAAGCGATGCCGCATGAACGCATACACTGTCGCGCTGATATAGAGCCCGATTGTCACGTGGGCGAACGTTTCCAGGTATTTAGGCAAGCGGGCGTGCGCCCGCGCCGTGATCCATAGCAATCCAGGAAGTGAAATGAGAATCGCGAGTTCCTTTGGAAGTGTAAAGATGCCAAGCAGCAAAAGCGGAATGCCCGGTCGCCATGACGCGCCGCTTGGCATGCGAATCGACCAAGGGGCGAGCAGCGCGCAGAGAACGCTGATCTCGATCATGAGAAGCGCGCTGTGATACGTTAGGTGATGAAAAAGGAAGACCAGCCCGGAAAGGAGTATCACATTTCCCAAAATGGTAAGGACAAAAAGGATGAGGTGCAGCGGCTGCTTAGCGAGCGTGGGCATGATGGACACCGTCCATGACTGAAGTTACTCCCTTTATACCTTAAGCCTACCTGGGAAACAAGTGAACACCTACAAGATTCTTTGGACAAACAGCCTGTCTGTTCAGCGCGGTCAAAAGACTTTTGTGGTGAACTGTTCACCATTCCACACATCTGAGACGAGCGATTTATAAAAATCAGGTTCATGGCTGATCAACAGGATGCTGCCGCGGTATGCACGCAGCGCTTCATAAAGCGAGGCTTTAGCGTCCACGTCGAGATGATTGGTTGGTTCGTCAAGGACAAGGAGATTGCTCGGCTTATTCATCAGTTTGCACAGGCGCACCTTTGCTTTTTCGCCGCCGCTCAAAACGCGCACCTGACTCTCAATGTGCTTAGTGGTCAACCCGCACTTGGCAAGCGCCGCGCGGATTTCGTGTTGCCCCATGTACGGGAAGGCTTCCCAAACCTCTTCAATGCACGTTTTGCTGTTGTGTTCATCCGCTTCTTGCTCAAAGTATCCGATGTGCAGATACTCGCCGCGCTCGACACTCCCTGCAAATGCGGGGATCATACCGAGCAGGCTTTTTAGCAGTGTCGTCTTGCCTATCCCGTTTGCACCGACGAGCGCAATCTTTTGCCCGCGTTCCATGCGCAAATCAAGCGGTTTTGAGAGAGGCGAATCGTAGCCGATGACCAGTTGATTCGTATCAAAGATCATCTTGCCAGACGTGCGCGCCTCAAGAAAGGAGAATTGGGGTTTTGGTCTATCCTTTTCAAGCTCAATGATTTCCATCTTGTCTAGTTTCTTTTGTCGCGACATGGCCATGTTGCGCGTCGATACGCGCGCTTTATTGCGCGCCACAAAATCCTCCAGTTCCGCGATTTCCTGTTGCTGGCGCTTGAATGCCGCTTCTTGCTGCTGTTTTTTCATCTCGAAGGCTTGCATAAAATTGTCGTAGTTTCCGACATAGCGATTCAGTTCGCGGTTGTGCATGTGATAAATGAGATTGACTACTTGATTGAGAAATGGGATATCGTGCGAAATGAGAATGAACGCATTCTCGTAGTTTTGAAGATAGCGCGTCAACCAAGCGATGTGTTCGACGTCAAGGTAGTTTGTCGGTTCGTCAAGCAACAAAATATCCGGTTTTTCAAGAAGCAACTTGGCGAGCAGCACCTTTGTGCGCTGTCCGCCGCTCAACTCGTCGACCGTCTTTTGTAGAAGCGCCTCGTCAAACCCAAGACCGCGCGCCACTTCGTCAATCTTGATATCAATCAAATAGAAGTCTTGTGCAGTGAGTTGATCTTGCAGCGCCCCCGCCTCCTCAAGCAGCGCATCCATGGCGGCTGGGTCCTGCTCTGTGAGCGATTCGTAGATTTGGTTGATGCGCGCCTCAACGTCATATAAAAATTGATAGGCGGTGCGCAAGACATCGCGCAGAGTCGTTCCGCGCGCGAGGTTTGCATGCTGATCGAGATAGCCGACACGAACGTTTTTTGACCACTCAATCTCGCCCTCATCGGGTTCGAGCTTGCGTGTGATGATGTTCATGAAGGTGGACTTTCCTTCGCCGTTGGCACCGATAAGCCCGATGTGTTCCCCTTTTAAGAGTCGAAAGGACACTTGGTCAAAAATGGCGCGATCGCCAAATCCGTGTGTCAAGTTTTGAACGGTAAGAATGCTCACAAATTCCATTCCCTTTTTCAAGTGATCTGAATTTCCGTATCGAGTATAGACGATCTTTCTTTGTGATCCTAGTGAACGACTGCATTTTGTCGCGATCTGAATGCTTTTTTTCGTTTGTGATAAGATGGAGAGGATGCTAGGTTCTCATTTTTTGTGGAAGTGTCAGGTGATCGATCATGGCAAATCGGCAAGGTACCGGTGGAATGGTTTTTGCGGCCAGTGTGTTGACTGTTCTTGCGCTTGGAGCACTCGCGTATAAGTTCGTACCGTCATTTCATCAGGCATTCAATGATTTTTACGGATTATCAAGTGTTCCTACAAACCATACGCTGGCAATCACAAACAGTGAAAATACAAATCCCAGTGTTGATTCAGGCTCTACACTTCCTGGGACAAAAGCGCCGAATTTTACGCTGACGGACCAGTTTGGCAGGCGCGTTTCGCTCTCTGATTTTCGCGGAAAAGTGATCATCATGGCTTTTGTAGACAGTACGTGCACAAACATTTGCCCGCTCACGACAGCCAGCATGCTTGCTGCCGTTCGACAACTCGGTGTGGCGGCGGCTGATGTGCAGTTGCTCGGGATTAATGCCAACCCGATCAGCACGTCTGTCGCAGATGTGCGCGCGTACTCCGTGGCGCACGGCTTGATGAATCACTGGCTGTTTTTGACGGGCTCAAAAAAGCAACTGAGTCCAGTCTGGCAGGCGTATCACATGTATTCAGGAATTGTGCACGGGGCGATTGATCATACGGCGGGTCTATTTATCATCGATCAAAAAGGCAGGGAGCGAAAACTCTACCTGACGCAGATGTCATATGCAGGTACTGCCGCACAGGGCCAGATTCTGGCCAACGAGGTGGCGTCGCTGTTGCCCAAAGGAACCGTAAATTTACACAAGTCCGTACAGCTTCCGCCTCTCACGCCAACGTTGCCTGAAAGCCTCCTTTCGGTCAACGGGAAAAACGGGGGATCGACAGTTCAGGGGCAATCTGTACAAGTCGCCAATAAAGCGCACTTGTTGGTGTTTTTTGGAACGTGGCTGACGCCGGCCTCGGCGGCGCGCTCCTCACTGCTGGCTCTGAATCAATATGAGACGGATGCAAAGAAACATGGTTGGCCTCAACCACTGCTCGTCGATGAGGTCGCCACGGAAGGATCTCCCAATGCGCTTAAGACTTATTTGAGCGCGATGCCGACACTGCACTACCCTGCGGTGCTTGATGTGACAGGGGAGACGGCTGACGCTGTCACCGCACAAGATATACCGTGGCTTGCGCTTGTAAGTTCAAGCGGCAAGGTGCTCTACGCGCATGACGGATTTTTGCCGCTAAAAACACTGGAACAGCAAGTGGCTAAACACGTTCATGCTTAAGTTCTCTCAGGAAAAATGGATGTTGTCGAAACGATGCGTCGCGACACGGTCATTTTGCTTTATACGGATGCGTTCAACCGTATCTTCGGGGAGGCATTTGAAATAAAGACCGGGAAACTTTCATAAAGAACAGAAGAGCTTCTGGCGCTGCATTGCGGGAAGCTCCACAGAGTCATGTTTTGACGGGTTCACAGCTAAGTCCATATGTGGTAAACTATTCTTTATCAGGTGCGGCGGCGTATTGGCCCGCACTTTTAATGTGTTTTCAGGAAATGCATAGCGTTCAAGCGCTAAAACGCGAGGGATCGAGCGCGTCTGCGATCTGCTTGGCGCTCGGTCCCCCTTAGGCGTGGTCAGGTACGCATCCGTTTTCCGCGCAGTCTCTTTACCCCAATCATTACGTTTTTGTGTTGCTTTATGAGATGAACATGATGAAGTTCGTTGTGTCTGAGAAACGTTCGCACTAAAAATGCCGAATGCGCGGTGGGTTGCCATTTTGTCACAGGTTCCTTTTGTTCGTTGACCGTGGGATTTGCGCATGTCGGAATGACAAACGTCCCTGCGTGGCAAATTATTGTTTCGATAAGCCTCTTGTTGTTCCAACGATCGGACGGACGTCATCGCCGCGAATGTGTATCACACGGGTGTCATGTTTTATGGAAAGCGCCCCGAACTAAAACAGATACTCAAGCGGTTGCTGGGTACTCAAATCATAGGGGGTATTCCTTTGTATTTCCGAAAAGAAGCGGCTGAAGAAGTCATTCAAGAGATTACCTCAGTTTGGCTTTGTACAAAAGAATCGTGCAATGGTTGGATGCGCGACAATTTTGCGTTTGATGAAAGTCCTGCCTGCGGTCTGTGCCAGTCGCCGATGGTCAAAGACACGAAACTCTTGCCCCAACTCCAGAATTTGAGTATGGACATGAAGGTTAGCCGGCGCGGCGTGAAAATAAACTGACGCGCGAAGAGGGAGTGGCTTGCGCGATTACACGAAAGGGAGACCCCGAGCGTCGCAATGCGCTCGGGTTTCTTTTTTGAGCATCCTCAAAGCAAGGATACTGGCGTGTTGATGATGCGATGTTTATTTTTACGTTTTGACCCTCCGTTTATTTGTATGAATTTGGCAACCCTTTGCCGCGTGGAAAAGGTGTGTTCGATGGACGCTCGTAAGCGCTGGATTGCATTCTCAGCCGTCACAGGCTCAACTTTTATGGTCAACCTGGACAGCAGCATTGTAAACGTTGCGCTTCCGACACTCTCGCGAGAGTTTCACCTCTCAGTCGGCGCGCTGCAGTGGACCGTTAGCTTGTACTTGCTTGTGATCACGGCGTTTTTACCCGTCGCTTCAAAACTCGCAGACGCGTTAGGCAGACGTCGCGTGTTTGTCACAGGGCTTATCATTTTCGTTGCGAGTTCCATTTTGTGCGGGCTTTCTCACCAGTTTTTTATGCTCGTCTTCGCGCGCGGCCTGCAAGGACTTGGCGGGGCCATCATGCAGGCGAGTGTCATGGCGATTGTCACTCTCATGTTTCCCGCAGAACTGCGCGGACGAGCACTCGGTGTCATCGGAAGCATTGTCGCGGGGGGCACGCTTATGGGGCCGATCCTTGGAGGACTGCTCATTGCGGCATTCGGTTGGCCAAGCATCTTCTTTGTCAATGTGCCCGTCGGTCTGTGGGCGATTTTTGGAACGCTGCGTTTCGTTCCCGCGTTTCCCGGGAAACCGCTAAGCCACGCATTTGACTGGTTTGGCGGCGCGCTTTTCGCTGTTTTTACAGTGTCTTTTCTGACGCTCTTGGCGAATCTCTCCGGGGTGCCTGAGATGGGGCGGGAGCTTAGTTTGGCGATGGTCGCGCTGCTTTCTCTTGTCTTTTTCATTCGCTGGGAACTCACACGTCCTGAACCGCTCATCAATCTTCTCGTGTTTAAAAATCGCCTGTTTTCCGTCGCTATGGGCGCGGGGCTTATTTACTGGATTCTCATGCTTTTTCCGTCCTATCTTTTCCCGATTTATTTGGGACATGTTTTGCACATGCACGCGTTTCAAATTGGTCTGATGATGATGCCGCTTTCCGTCAGTATGTTGGTGGTATCACCGCTTGGCGGATACCTGTCAGACCGCGTTGGTTCATTTAAGCCAGCCCTGTTTGGCATGCTGTTTTTTCTCGCGGCAGACGCGCTTTGCGCTACGTTTCAGGCGAGTACGCCTATTTTCCTGGTCGCGCTTGCACTCGCGCTTCAGGGATTTGCCGCCGGGCTTTTTAGTTCGCCAAACAACACGGAAATTTTTTCTCACTCTGATCCGTCCCACGTTGGGATCATCAGTGGTTTGATCGCGTCAGAGCGAAACTTTGGCCGCTCCCTCGGCGTGACGCTGTCTTCCTTCGCGCTCTCCCTTGGCATCTCCATGGCAGGTGATTCGCACGCATCCGATGAGATCGCACTCGTTCCTTTGTCTGTTTTTTCGCGTGGCTTCTCACTCGCCTGGGGAATTGCCACGCTGTTTTGTGTCCTGAACCTTGTCCTGGTCATTCTTCCTTTCACGGCGCAGAAAAAGCGTGGGCGGGCGGCGAAAGCCTCCTAAATTGAGAGAGGGTGGGTGGCATGCGGATTCTTCACACGGCAGATTGGCATTTTGGCAAGACCCTTGATGGTCGCGATCGTATGGCAGAACAGCGCGCCGTGATTCACGAGATGGCAGAGATCTGTCGCGCTGAAGCGATTGATGTTGTGCTGATGGCAGGGGATGTATTCCAGACAGTCAATCCAAGTGCGCAGGCCGAGCAGTTGTACTATGAAGCGCTTGACTCTCTCTCGGACGGCGGAACGCGCGGACTGATCGTGATCGCTGGCAATCACGACAATCCAGAGCGAATCTCCGCCGCCCGCCCACTCGCTGAACCGCGTGGCATCACACTTTTGGGACTTCCAAAAAGCGCGGCGGACGCGACAGAGCGACTTCAAAACAGGGCGTACCGCGTGCGCGGTGGTGTGGGATATTTTGAACTGGCGATTCCCACCGCGAGCGAGACGCTGATGATGCTTGCGCTTCCGTATCCATCCGAGTCAAGAATCAGTGAGGTGCTTTCAGAAACGCTTGATGAGCGCACGCTGCGCGAAAAGTACAATGCCCGCCTAGAGAGCTGGTTTGCCGAGCGGGCCGTGCATTTTCGCGACGACACGGTGAACATCGCTATGAGCCATCTCTATATTCGCGGCGGCGTCGAATCCGAGTCAGAAGTGCAGATTCAAATCGGTGGTGCCTACGCGGTTGACGCCAGTGTCTTTCCTGACAAAGCACAGTACGTCGCGCTTGGTCATCTTCATCGGCCGCAGGACGTAAGAGATGCACGCATGCCGATTCGCTACGCTGGATCGCCGCTTGCGTACAGTTTTTCCGAGGCGTCCCAGGAAAAGTCGGTCACGATCCTGGAGGTTCATCCGGGGCAGCCGGCGATGGTCAAAACCGTTCCGCTAAAAAGCGGCCGCCCTCTCGTTCGCTGGGTTGCGCAGGAGGGTTTGCACCAGGTGTACACGTGGCTTGATGAGGGGCGCGATCGCGACGCGTGGATCGATCTCTCCGTCCACGTGCGCAGCGGGCTTGAGTTTGAAGAGATACATCGCTTGCGCACGCTTCGCGAAGGGATCGTGCAGATCCGGCCGGTTCTGACGGGCATCCCAGATGAGCAGGCTGTGGCAGAAGAGGCTAATCGCATATCGCGCACGCTTGAAGAACACTTTGTGCAGTTTTATCTGGAGCGAAATGGAGTGCCTCCGGATGACACGATGGTGAAGCTTTTCCTGGCGCTTGCGAGTGAGACGCGGGATGTGGATGGGATTCGGCAAGAGGAGGAGTCTGCGTGAGGCCACGCTCGCTTTCCATTCGCGGATTGCACAGCTTTCGCGAGAAGCAGGTAATCGACTTTGATGCGCTCACAGAGGCTGGCATCTTCGGGATTTTTGGGCCAACAGGAAGTGGTAAATCAACCATCCTCGACGCATTGACCCTTGCGCTCTACGGGAGGGTGGAGCGCGCAGGTGCGTCGATTCAGGGCATTATCCATCAGATGGAAAAACAGATGGAAGTGAACTTTACGTTTTCTGTCGGTCGCGCGCGTGAGGAAATGACTTATGAGGTCGAGCGACTCTATCAAGTGCAGGCCAGTGGCGGCGTTTCTCTTCAGTCGTGTCGAGTCTTTGCACTTGAGACGGATGTGGATGGCTGTGTCGGGAAACTGCCGCTGGCAGAAGGACGCGCGGCGGTTGACGCGCAGGTGCGGCAAATCCTTGGACTCTCCATGCATGATTTCACGCGGGCAGTCGTTCTTCCCCAAGGCAAGTTTGCAGAATTTCTGCAGTTAAAAGGCAAAGAGCGCAATGAGATGATCGAGCGACTGTTTGGGTTAGAACGCTTTGGCCGCAATCTTTTTGAATTGATCAAGTCTCATCTCGTGCGCGAGTCAAATACACTCTCACAGCATCTGGCGGGGCTTGCTGAACTTGCAGACGCGACGGAAGACGCAGTCGCAGGAGCTCAAAAGGAAAGGTTGGCCGCCCTTGCAACGCTTGAACAGTGCGACGCCGCGTATCGCAAGGTGAGCGGTGATTATGAAAACGCGCGCGCGCAGTGGCAGTTGCAGACAAATTATGAGCGCGCGTGCCTGCATGTCAAGGCGCATGAGGAGCGTCAGACAGAGATTGATGAGCTGCGCGCGGTTGTTGAAAGAAGTCAGCGTGCAGAACTGGTTTGGCCATTTGTTGAGGCGCGGATCACTGCCTGTCAGAAACGGGATGAGGAAGCGGCGCGCTTTGCCGATGCAAATCGGAAGGATCAGGCAGCACGTCAATTGCGGGATGCGGAGAACTGCGCTTTAGAGGAGGCGCGCCGAAAGCGACAGGCTGATGAACCTGAGGGTTTAATGCTGCTTGGTGCGCTTGATGTGGGACGCAACAAAGAGAAAGAGCGTGAGCGTGAAGCGCAGCGGCTCTTTGTGTTACATAAACAGCGCGCGCACGCCTCGCGGGAAGCGGAGGAGGTTCGCGCGGAGGCACTGGCGCAAGAGGAAGCGTTGCAGGGAACCCGGGAGCGCGAAAAAGCGTGCGAATGGCTGGCACAATCGTGCTACGTTACCCGTGAACGGCGCGCGGCAGTTGAGCGCTCTGCGCGCGCATATGAGCGATGGTCAGCGGCTGTCGCAGCGTTTGCGCAAGCCTGCAAGGAGCATGAGCGTGGACAGGCTTACGCAAAACAGGTGGAGACGGAGTATGCAGAAACGTGGCGCGCGCAGCAGGCGCTATTGGCGGAGGACATGGCGCTTGAAGAGCGGTTGATCGCACTTCAGGAGAATTTCACACAAGAGGCGGAGGAGCGCGAACGCGGGGTATGGATCGCTGCTTTGCGCGTGAATGGAGAGCAACTGCGAGACGCAGAGGAGCGGTATGGCGAGGCCGCTGCGCGTGTGCGGGCTGTGAAAGAGCACCACGCGCGTGCAGTGATCGCTGAGGAACTTGCCAGGCGCGCGTTTGACGCTGCAAGGGAAGTGCATGAGGCGTTGCAGGATGCACGTAAAGAGCGCACACATACAGACCGTCGAGCGCTCTTTGCGCAAGCGGCAAACGAATTGCGCACAGGAGAGCCGTGCCCGGTCTGCGGCTCGCTCTATCATCCCCACTTGGCGCAGGAGGATGTTATAGATTGCGATGATGACGAACAAATGCTTTTGTCTGACTTGCACTGCCATGAGCTGGACGCGCGCGCGGCATTTGAGCAGACGCGTGACGCGCACGATCAGGCGCGCCTGGTTTTGAATACAACAGAGGCTGAGTATCAACTTGTAATGTCTTACGAAGCGGACTGCACACAGGTGTGGGAAGCGTCGTGGCGGCGACTGGTCAGTTGCTTTGAGGCGGGCGGTCCAAGCGAGAGTCTTCAGGCAAAAGTATCGCAAATATTCGCAGATGGCGTTCCAAAGCGCGCTTCCGAGTTTTTTCGCGGTTATGAAACGCTTGTAAAAACGACTGAGCGTATGCGGAAGGAACGCGAGCAAAGGGAGAGTGAATGGCTTGATTTGCGCGCAGTGCGTGAAACGCGTCAGGAGGCGCTAAGCCAATACGCTACTCGTTTGGCGACACTGCAGGAGAGGCGAGCGACGATTTTTGAGCGCCTGACGGAGTGGGCTGCGCGACAGGCGGAAGCAAAACGTGAGTGCGACGATGCGACGGAGCAGTGGCAGGCGGCGGCGCTTTCCTCCGGTGTGGACGGGACGCTGGGAGAGAAAGAGGCGGCGCTTGCGGTTTTGCGGCTGCGCGAAACGCTTTTGGATGATGAAAAACGTTCTGAACATGCGCGGCGAGAAGCGGCGGAACTGCGCGCCGAAAGTGAGGCGAGGCAGGTTTCGCTTGATGCGCTGAGAAAGAAGCTCGCAGCATGTGAAACGCAGCTTGAGAGCGTGGCGAGTGAGTGTGTGAGCGCTGAGCAGCATGTGGAAAGGCTTGGGCGAGAGTTGGCGGAACTGACGGGCGGAATCTCCATTGCCGAGAAAATCGACGAAGTAAACGCGTTGCTCACGGGGCTGCGTGAACAAGAAGAGGCGGCACACCGTCGGTTTGAGGAGGCTGGCACTTTTGCAAAAGAGGCGCAGCGCATTCGTGAAATGGTCTCGGTCAAGCTGAACCTGGCAGAAGACGAAGTGTGTCGCGCGTCTGAGGGGTTGGCGCAAGCGCTTTGTGAAGTCGGATTTCGCGATGAGACGGAGGTGCGGCAGGCAAAACGAACAGCCCATGAGCGCGAGGCGTTAGAAACGGATATTCGGGTATTTGAAGATGAACGCTTGCGCCTGCGCTCGATTGCGGCTGAACTCGCTTCGAAGATGGGGCAAACGAGGGTGTCGGAACAGGTGTGGCAGGAGATCTGCACAGCGCGCGAAGAGACAGAAAGACGCTTTGAAGCTGCGAAGCGCCTGTGGATTGAAAAAGAGAAACAGGAACGCGACACGCTTTTGCGTCATGAACGGTATGTAGAGCTCAATGCGCTGAGAAAAGAAGCGGAGTTGCGCGTGCAACAGCTGGAGTCACTCAAGACGCTTTTAACAGGCAATCGGTTTGTCGAGTACATGGCGCGCGAACAGATGAAACAGGTTGCGGCGGTTGCGACGCAGCGTCTATCCGTGTTGACGCGCGGACGCTATGGGCTCGAACTTGAGGGGGACGGAAGCTTTGTGATGCGCGATGACCATCACGGAGGATTGCGGCGGTCTGTTTCTACGCTTTCGGGAGGTGAGACGTTTCTCACATCCCTTGCGCTCGCCCTTGCGCTTTCTGCGCAGATTCAATTGCGCGGTCACCATCCGCTTTCATTTTTCTTTCTCGATGAAGGGTTTGGCACGCTCGATCAGGAGCGGCTTGACATTGTCATCTCGGCGCTTGAGCGCCTGCATATGGATGAGCTGTCGATCGGTCTGATCAGTCACGTCCCCGAATTGCGTGATCGCATGGCGCGGCGCCTGATTGTGGTGCCGGCTGAACCGGCGGGCCGCGGAACGCGCGTGACGCTTGAGCGGGCGTAGTGGGCTTTGCCCTGTGTGTTTTTTCCTTTTCATCTCCTTTTCATGTTGCCGTACCATACTCTGGGTGTGAAGCAAAGATGAAAGGGGATCTTGAGATGAATAAGAAACGCGTAACGCGTACGATTGCAGCCGTTGGTTTTGCCGGAAGTTTGATTGGCCTGATGAGCTCTGGCGCATTTGCGCAGGAAATCAGCTCAACCAATACCTTTCAGGCGCGCTATGCGCACAATGTCCAAGTCGAGAACACGCTTTTGGCGAAAGCGCAAGCGGGCATGCCAAGCGGCAGCACATCGTCTTATGCGGCTTCGGTGCAATCCCTAAACGCGCAAAGCGCGTCGCTCTATACTGCGTACCAAACTCTTCTTGCTACGCGCGCGGCACTGCCAAAACCGCAAACGATTGTGACAAATCGCGAACATATGCTGCAAGAGCGCAACCATCTTGAACTCCTGATGAAGCAGGACAGAAATCGCTACAACTATGATCAACATCATCACGAAAAGGTTGCCGCGCGGATTGCCGCAAATGATTTTCATCTTGCGCTTTTGCAGTTGAACTCCGTCAACTACCAGCTGGGGCACATCGAGACAATGGACTCTGCGTGGAATTCGCACCCGCTTGACAATGGTCTCACGGCGCTGGAACAATCCATTCTCAATCTGCAGACGTCTGCGATGCACTATACGAATGTGTGGATCAACCAAGAGCACACAGCGACTGCTTCAACCGTCCCAGCGAGTGTTTATGGGCTTGCCTATCAATCATCAACCGTGACGCTTCCGGCAGTAGGCGCGCAAACGGCGGTTGATGTCGTCGCTGCACAACCTGTCGTAAAGACCCAGTCTGGCGCCGTTCTTCAGAATCAGGGTGTATACACCCTCAGCGGTCCAGTCGGTGCGACGGGTGTATCGATTGACAGTGCAAACGGCACTCTGTTGGTTGCGCCTGGCGCGACAGCTGGATTGTACACGGTAACGTATACACAGCAAGGCGTGTCGGAAACGGTGCAAGTGACCGTCGCGCCATAAGGCGACTGTCATTTGATCGATCACGCGTTTTGCCTGCATCACTTTGCACGAGATTTTTAGAGAGAATTCAATCTTGCGTGACGAGCGCGGTCTTCCTCCCCGTCGACCGCGCTTTTTTCTTTGGCTCTTGAAATTTGGTAGTGTACGATGCATGCTTGATAGACTAGAATGGTGTAAGGAGGGAGCGCTTTGAGGCGTGTATTTTCAGCCCTCATTTTCATTGCGATTCTCTTGTTTGGGAGTTTTGCGCCTGAGATTGCGCAGGCCAAGGATATGAACGCAGCGTTTCTCGCTCGCTACGAACAGAACGCGCAGTTAGAGGCGGTTTTGCTTGGTCGGCTTCAAGGGATGCCGAATCTTGCGTTTAAATCCCCGAAGATGCAGATGATCGAAACGCGCGTAAATGATTTGAATGTAGAGGCAGCTCAACTCTTTACGGTTCAGCAGTATCTGGAGGGAAATGTTTCAGCGCCGGATTTGTCGCAATCCCTTTCGACGCGGCTGGAGGCCCAAGTTTTTTCGTGGCGCAATCTGCACGAGCAAATGGTGTATGCATTGTCACATCTTGGACGGGGAAGGCGATTTGCAGAGGCGCGGACACTTGATCGCGCAGCGGTCGACTTTGACGCTCAAGCGATCAAACGCCTTTTGGATTTGCAGCGCCGCAGTGAAAATCTTCTTTCCCATCATCGCACGGATAAAATGATGAGTTTTCTTGAACATGCGATCGATTCACTGCAGCGCCAAGCGATCACAGCGACACAGCAAGGGATTCGCCTCGCGGGAACGTTTCAGGGGTCGGTTCTTAAAAGGGGTTAAGTGGATGCGCTTTTTGCTCATCGATGATGAAGAGAATCTCGTAAACGCGTTGCGCGCCGTTTTGCGCGAAAAACAGTATGTTTGCGATGTGGCGCTGGATGGAGAAGAAGGACTTGACCTTGCGCGGGCAGGCATCTACGATTTATTGATCGTCGATGTCATGTTGCCGCGCCTTTCTGGTTTTGAACTGGTTAGGACACTTCGCGAGGATGGGGATAAGACGCCGATTTTGCTTTTGACGGCGCGTGCCGCAGAGGATGATCGCGTGACGGGGCTTGACTGCGGAGCGGATGATTATCTCGTCAAGCCATTCGGCGTAAATGAGCTCATGGCGCGCATTCGCGCGCTCACCCGTCGCGTCGGTGATCTTCGGGGGACGGATCACATCGCGGTGGGGGATTATTCGCTTGATCTCATTCAGCGCCGTGTGGCGTATCGGGGTGATCTGCTTGAATTGACGCAGCGCGAGTTTCAATTGATGGAACTTTTTATGCGAAATGCCGGACGCATTCTCGCCAAGGATACACTCTTTGACCGGGTGTGGGGATTTGACAATGACGTGGACAGCAACGTCGTGGAGGCGTATGTCCATATTTTGCGAAAGAAGCTCGACGCGCAGCGCAAGCGTTTGGCGGGGGAGAATGTGGGAACAACGATTCAAACCGTTCGCGGTATGGGTTATCTATTCAAGGGGATGTAATTCATGTTTCAGACCATTCGCATTCGATTGACGGCGATGTTGGTCTTGCTTTACCTCATTTTGTACCTGGTGAGTTCCACTGTAATCTACGCGCTGACTTCTCAACTCTCGATCGGCAATCTTGACGCAATCTTAAAAGAAACAGCAGATCCGCTTGCCGCGCAGATCAGCGCGACACTCGATCACGGTTATTTTCCTGAACAGTTTGTCTCGCTGACAAAGACCGCGGCGATGTATCCAAAGGTTACCGCGCTTGTGCTTCGCGATGCGACTGGTGGCATCCTCGCTTCGACAAATCCTAAGATTACAAAAGGGTTTTCGTTTGTGGCTAGGGGTTCAGTCTCTTATACGTCTCAATTTAATTCGATAACGGACAGCTATTTTCGCGTTTATACGATTCGCTTGACAACACTTTATCATCAAACCTCAGGTTATTTGCAGATTGCGCTTGACATGAACTCGATTCAGGCAGCGCTCTCGGCGCTGCGGCGTGTTCTTTTTCTCGTCGGCGCGGCAGGACTTTTTCTGGCATCTGTGTCAGGATTTATCATGTCACGCATCTTTCTGCGCCCGGCAGTGCGCTCTTTTGATCAACAACAGCGCTTTGTCGCTGATGCGTCGCACGAGCTTAGGACGCCGATTGCGACACTTCAATTGCATTTAGAAATGATCAAGGCGCGTCAGGATGAGCCCGTGAGCCATAGAAGACCGTGGATCGATGGCATGGAGCGGGAGGTGGAACGTTTGACGCGACTGACCGATCACCTGTTGTTGCTCGCGCGCGCGGATGCCAAACGGGTGACGGCACAGCCGATGAAACTGAATGTGTTGGAACTGGTTGACGAAGTGTGGAATGCCTCCCTTCTCGCTGCAAGCGCCAAAGGGCTGTCTCTTGAGATGAAACCGACCCTTGACGAGATTTATGATGCCCATTTGGATGGAGATGACGTAGCGAAGGCGATGTCAGCGTATCAGATTCAGGCAGATCCGGAGCGTTTGGAGCAAGTGCTGACCATTCTGCTTGACAATGCGATCAAATATACGGCGTGCGGTTCTGTCCGCATTTCAATTGAGCGAGAGAGGCACGGAATGATCATCGCTGTCTCTGATACAGGCATTGGAATTCGCAAAGAACAACAGCCGTTTGTGTTTGACCGATTTTTTCGGGCGGATCAGGCCCGCTCTGGCAGTGCGTCTGGGGCAGGACTCGGGTTGTCGATCGCGCACGAAATCGTGCGGGAGCATGGCGGTCGGCTTACAATGAAAAGTGAACACGGTGTGGGCACGACGTTTTATGTCATATTGCCGCTGACACAGCGTGTGAAAAATAGGCGCAAAGAATCATTGCGGCAGGTGATCGAATTGAATCAGAGAGGAAGGAGTCTATGACGATGGAAACGCGTCAGGAATGGGGGATCATTGCGGATGATGCTTCTTTTGCCTGGTTTCCAACGGATGCCATTGCGTTTTTTGTGGAAGTTGGGTAGAATAATCAGAGAGACATGAGTCTCTTCATACAATTGAAGATCACACGCTTAATTTCGATGAAGATCGGAAGCGGGGGAACCAATCTTTTGGGGTGTATCTGGCCGTAGGCCAGACGGAGAGCTCTTTCTCCCAACCCGCCAGCTAACCTCGTCAGCGGAAAGAGAGGTGACAGGTTATGTCCGCTACCTTCACGTTTCATTTCGCGCTTCCGTGATGAATCCCGTCACGGTATTTTTATGCGCAAAAATGAAAAAGCGGGAGTGACTGACATGGATTTTGATTTTCGACAAAGTCTAGTTCACGGAATTGAGACGCAGGAGACATCCTCTGAGACATGTTTGTGCCCAATCATCACGCATGAAGTAGCGATGTATTGCAATACCTTGCATGATGATTCTTCAAAAATGACGATGCAGGCAAAGAGTATTGAAGAGATTCCACAAATTGCGCGCAGCATTGTCGCGGGAGTGCTCGATAGTCGTGTACCGCTTCACACGTTTGCGATTTCGGAGTTGACGCGTGGCATGCTCCACGGAATGATGGCTGTGGGACACGACATTTCCTTTATTGCTCCTAAAGTGTTGCGCGCATTGAAAGAGGCGCTTGAAGCATTATCGCTGTCAGGAAAACAGAGTGAACTCGCTTTGCGAGATGGGCTTCAGCAGACACTTAAGGATCTTGGAATGAAACGTGTGGATGAAGACCCGGCGATTGAGCTTCAGAAATATTTTAAGGATCAGTATATGAAGTTTGGGATTGCATAAAAAGGACCGACTTTGTCGGTCCTTTTTTTTGCATGCGCCAAGCGCCTCATTGACTGCTTTGGTTTTGAGCGGATGTGAAACTCGCGGCGAGTTTCGCAAAGTTTGGAATGCCAAGCCCTGTTCCCGGATTGTAGAGGGCGCCTTCTTGTCCCGTGTAATACAGGTTGTCATTGCTTGTGCCGGACGTATCAAGCGGCGTGAAAGGTGACTTTCTGGTTTGTGCAAATTGATAAATCTGTGGGTTCCAGAACCCGACGCGGCCGCCTTGGCTCTGATTGATCAGTGCGGCAACGCCTGCAAGTTGAGGCGCGACAAAGCTTGTGCCGCCGTATTGCGCCCACGGCGAACCGTACGCGGAAGTAAAAAGTGTGGAGTAAACTGCATAGCCTGTCTGAGGGTCCGCATTCATCGCAAGGCTGGCATGGCACGGCCTGGTGAACTGCCTGTTGTCACGGAGGGTGTCGGATTAAACAGCCATGCAGTATTGTTGTTGATCGGAGTCAGGTAAGGAACGGCGGAAAATTGACGTAACCCACTGTTCGTGTTATTGGAAGCTGGATTGTTGTTAAAAGAGGATTGATACCAAGGTTCTGCATACATGGAACTGTATCCCCCGCCTCCACCGACAACCAACGCCTCAGCGAAACTCGCTTCGCTTGACGCGCCAAATTGTTGCCAGAACGGCCAGAGATAATCCCATCCCCACGCGCGTTCCTGTGGAACGGTGACGGAAAAACTTCCGTAATTTTGCGTTCCGGCAATCGTTGTGCCGCCTGCCGCCGTAATGTATGGGCTGTCTGCAGGTGCATCGACGGAAAGTTGCGTCGTCCCCATATCCCGACTGGCATCGTATGCCCCTGCATCCCCTGCCGCCGCAAACATCGAGATGCCTTGTGCCGCCGCTTCCATCGCAATCTCATTAAAGACCAGATTGTAATTCGGCGATTCTTGTCCAGAAGCAATCGTCGCCTGAATGGCGGGCTCACTCTCCCCCCAACTGGTTGAGATCGAGCCCGCCTTATTGTCACTGACAGCCTGAAAGAACGCGTCGGCAAATCCATAGTCCGTGTTTGGCGCCTGATAAACGATGATGTTTGCCTGTGGTGCGAGGGCGCCTGACTGTTCGACGTCAAGCGTCGTCTCATCAGATCCTGTCTGAAGTGATACGGGTCCTGCCCCGCCATTGACATTCACCAAATGGATACGGTTGGGAGTTGTCGCGAGCCCAAGGGTGTTCCAAAAACTGTAGGCGTCACTCGGATTCATACTGGCGAGTGTCACGATGCCGATCGTCTGCCCTTGTCCAAAATCATTTGTCTTGTAAAGCGGATTTACATTGTAGTGAGATGCGACAAACGCGGGTGTCAATTCACCCGGTGGCACGGACGTTGATGAGGTCGATTGAGCTCTTGCGAGTTGGGGTAATGGTTTAACAGCGCGACTTGAAAAATTGCCATAATTCGTTAGACCAAGTACGGCCAACACGGTTTGAGCAAGTGTTTCTGGAAGCATGGGGGAGATCTTTGTTCCGTGGAAATCATGTCCATCATAAGTCATATTGAGGAGGTTCACAGAGAATGCTCGATTAAATTGTCCGGCGGTTCCGTTCGCGGTGATCGCCAGGTGATTCGCAAAAACGGTTGAGGTGATTCCATACTGGGAAAGATAGCTGGTGATCGCCTGTATGACATTCGCAGGTTGACCGAATTGCGTTGCAAATTGATCCACGCTTAAGAATTGATGATAGGTTGAACTGCCAGGCGTTGTCGTCTGCTGAATGTAGGATTGAAGTGCTTGCGTGTTAACGGTGTTCAGAACAATGGTAACCGTCACAGGTGTGTTGGCTGGTGTAGCGGCAAACACCGCGGCATTGTTTAGAACCGTCTCGCCAACACCTTGCGGCACCTTCACATCTGTCGTGTCGGCGTGCGCGGCGGTCAGTCCCGTCAAGGGCCAGAGAGCGCTAGCCAGAAGTGCGCTTGTCGCGGTCAAAGTGCGCAACTTTCGCGCAATGGTCATAAGGATCAAACCTCCCGATCTTAGACAATTTTTTGAAAGTTTCACTTCAAGAAACTGTATTCGCGATTGGCGCACAGATTCCTGCAAAGCTGGAATTCTGTGCACAGGGAATAGGAATTTAAATTGGCACGCATATTGAGACCGTTTTAGTGATAAGAATCGATGCGATCAAGGGGCGATGGAGCGTGACCATGACGGTCGAAGAACGGCTTTTGCTTGGCAAACGATATGAAGGAATCAGTCCGTTCGAGTTTAAAAATGAACTTATCGCACTCGCCGAGAGCAAACAGAAAAAAAGTGCGCGCGCCATGCTTAATGCTGGTCGCGGCAATCCGAATTGGATCGCTGCGACCGCGCGCGAAGCGTTTTTTGCGTTGGGCCAGTTTGCGGTGGATGAGGCAAAATTGACCCTTGAGGCGGGCGATCTTGCGGGGATGCCCAGTCGCCACGGTGTTTTTGCGCGTTTTGAGGTTTATCAAGCCAAACACCGCGATCGTCCGGGGATGGATCTTCTTGCAAAAATCATCGCATACGGGATACATCGCTTTGCGTTTGATCCGGATGATTGGCTGTATGAATTGGTGGATGGGATCATCGGCGATCACTATCCTGTGCCCGATCGTATGCTGCGCCATATCGAATGTGTCGTAAACGCATATCTCATGCAAGAACTCTGTGACAATAAGCCGCCGGATGGCAGATATCAGCTTTTTGCCGTAGAGGGCGCGACGGCGGCGATGTGTTACATTTTTCAATCGCTGCTTGAGAATGAACTTCTCGCGCGTGGAGACCGCGTCGCGATTATGGTGCCGATTTTCCCGCCCTATGTGGAGATTCCACACCTCGCGGAGTATGATTTTGACATTGTGGAGATTCACGCCTCAGCGACATCCTCAAACGGAGACCATACGTGGCAGTACCCAGCAGACGAGATTGACAAATTGAGGGACCCTTCGATTCGCGCACTTTTTTTAGTGAATCCGAGTAATCCGCCGTCGGTTGCCATCGATCAAAAAACACGTCAGCATCTCATTGACACGATCAAGCAGTACAATCCGCGGCTCATGATCATAACGGATGATGTGTACAGCACGTTTGTTGAACATTTCCAGTCGCTTATGGCGGACTTGCCGTATCACACGATTGGCGTTTATTCGTATTCCAAGTATTTTGGCGTGACAGGGTGGCGCCTTGGGGTGATTGCACTCCATGAAAAGAATGTGTTTGACGACCGACTCAAGCACCTCGCGGAAACACAGAAAAAACGTCTCAACGCACGCTATTCTTCACTGACAACGGAGCCGGAACAGTTGCGATTTATTGATCGGATGGTTGCCGACAGCCGACAGGTTGCGCTCAATCACACGGCGGGGCTCTCGACGCCTCAGCAAGTGCAGATGGCGCTTTTTTCCGTGTTTGCCATGTTGCAAGAGGGGCTTGCGTACCGCGATCAGACGCGCGAAATCTGTCACAAACGCATGCGGTTGCTTTATGAAGGTCTCGGGCTCCCCTTTCCGAACCTGCCGAATGACGCCGACTATTATACGCAGTTTGATCTGGCGGAGTGGGCTGTGTCGCATTATGGACAAGGTTTTTCTGACTATCTTACGAAAGCGTACAGTCCTGTCGATATTTTGTTGCGCCTTGCTGAGCAATCCTCCATTGTCCTTTTAAACGGTGGCGGTTTTTATGGACCGGCGTGGTCCATTCGCGTCTCGCTCGCAAATTTGGCAGATGATGACTACGCAAAGATCGGCCGCGCGCTTCACGCAGCGCTCGAAACGTATGTCACGGAGTGGCGAGCGGCGAGCGGTGCGCGAGATGATACCAAAATCACGTGATTTGTCTCGATTTTTACCTCTTGTATCCAATCTTTCTGTACCGTACGATGGGATAGAGAAGATTTGGAAGAGAAGGGGATTTCACGATGACTTCGCTGCACGCAAGTGTCGGTATTCTTATTGCCGCAATCGCTGTTTCACTCCTTCTTCGCGTGCGGCGTTTGAAAACGTTTCGCCCGCTGATTCCCGTCCAAGTGATGACGCGGATTGTCGTCAGTGCAATTTTGTTGGTCATTCCAGTCGTCACCCAAGGGGCGCTTCGCTTTCCAGGGGCTATCGGATATGTGATGGGCATTCTTTGCGGCATTGTTCTGAGTGCGCTTGCGTTAAAAACGGCTGCTTTTCAAGATCGCAACGGAATACTCAACTACCGGGTACACGGCGCGATCGGAAGTATTGTGACATTGTTATTCCTTTTGCGTATCGCGTTTCACTTCTTGCTTCCCTCCTCTTCACTGCACGCGTCACTCATCAATGATCCGTGGAGCCTTGGCACCTATTCGCTCTTGTTTGGATATAACGGAGCGCTTTCCGTTTGGCTTTGGAGAAAGCTAAAAATGACAAAAGGCAGCGTTGTCATTTCAGAGCAAGGGATGGACCGATGAAAACCGCGTTTACAGAATGCTTTGGGATAGAGATTCCCATTGTGCAGGCGCCAATGGCAGGCGGCCCGACGACGCCGGAACTGGTCGTTGCTGTGAGCGAGGCGGGTGGACTCGGATCGCTCGCTGGTGGTTATTTGTCGCCGGGCGAACTCGCAAAGCAGATTGATGCGGTGCGAGCGAAGACAAACAAACCCTTTGCGGTCAATCTTTTTGTCCCGCAAGCCCTGCACGCCAGCGCGGGGTCTGACGCGCAGGTGATGTGGGATGCGTTAAAAAGCGTGCGGGATACACTAGGTGTTTCTGCAGCAGTCCTACCGACGTGGAGCGTGGATGATCATTTTGCGGAAAAGGTAGAGGTTGTGCTGGATCAGCGCGTGCCGATCGTCAGTTTTACGTTTGGCCTGCCAGACGCTGAGGTGATCCGTCGCTTCAAAGAAGAGGGCAGGTTGCTCGTTTGCAGCGCCACGTCGGTGGCCGAAGCACGCTGCTTGAGGCAAACGGGATGGACGCGATTGTGGCGCAGGGAAGCGAGGCGGGCGGACACCGCGGGGCGTTTCTCGAAGATGGTGGCAGGTCGTTGATCGGTACGACGGCTCTTATACCACAGGTGGTGGATGCGGTCAATGTCCCGGTGCTTGCGGCAGGTGGCGTGATGGATGGCCGGGGACTTGCGGCAGTGCTCGCGCTTGGCGCAGCTGGTGCGCAGATGGGAACGGCATTTTTGCGGGCCAGCGAGAGTGGCGCACACACGCTTTTGCAGCAGGCGCTCCTTGAGCGCGAGGAAACGGAGACGGTTGTGACGCGCGCACTCACAGGTAAGTACGCGCGTGGATTTCGCACAACCTTTATCGATCAACTTGAAGCGGGGGAGACGCCCATTCCGGATTATCCGATCCAGCACGCGTTAACGAGTCCACTTCGCAAAGCGGCGGCTGCGGCTATGGATGCATCGTTTATGTCCCTGTGGGCGGGTCAAGGACATCGGATGGCAGCGTCACAGGGCGCAGGTGACCTCGTTGTGCGCTTTGCGCGTGAGGCGAAAGGGATTTTTGCGCGGTTTTGTGAGAACTCGGAAGGAAGATAGGGCGCAAGGTCTGCGCGACAACGATGAGAAAAAATCCCCACAACAGATAGAACTGAATCGCTCCTGCGGTGCGTAAAACCGTTGGCTCGCCAAGCAGTGCGGCAAGCGAGAATGTGCCTGTCGTAAAACTGCCGAGCGGAAAGACGTAGCTCCACCAACCAAGGTGGTGTTTGAGACCGTCCCCACGGTGAGTGAGATGATAGATCGAGAAAAAAGAAGCTGTGATGATCCACCAGAATCCAATGCCGTACATTCCGCACGAGACGAGAATTGCGAGCGTTTTTAAAACACTCCCGCTAAGAAAGGGAAGCGCAGTCGTGTGGTTTGCGAGATTGGACAGTGTCGCCATCGACATCCCGATGGGGCCGATTTCAATAAAGATACTCGGCGCTTCAAATCCGCTGATGCGTGCGTGGTGAGTGAGTCGTGACACGACGAATACGCTCATCACCAGAAAGAAAAAGAGGGTCATTCCGAACAGAGCAAGAATGGCGAGAGTCATGTCAAGCCGCGCCGTCTGTGTTGTGAAATAAGGCAAAAGATTGGCTCCAGTGGCGGCTGCCACGATGGGTGGAACGACCGGGATCAGCCATGCCGCGCGTGTGTGTTCCAGCGATTTTTCCCGGCGCAAAAAAAGCACGATAGGGACTGCAAGCACGGAAAAAAGTGAGACGATACAGCCGATGAGCCAGATTACTTTGCTGGTCTCAATGGCAAGCTGTGCGTAGATCGAGTGTGCACCGAGAATGAGCACATCATTGCCGACAACGTTGATGGCCATGGCAAACGCGCCGTAAAAAAGGGTGCGGGCCGGGTCGAAGAAATCATTTAGTGTTTTTTGTGGATGCACAATCAATTGAAAGAGGAGCAGGAGTGTCGCTGCGATGAGTAAGACGCCGTCGATGCTCGCCAGTGCATTTGAAAGAAGTCCCCGCGCCGGAACATAAAACGGCGCCGTGGCGGACAGTCCTGCGACGATTCCGACGCCCATGACAATGGTGAACCATTGCGTGTGAAATGATAAAAGCAGTCGCTTCATAATGGCTAACCTCCGTCGTGATGTTGTTATCTATACTTTACGTTGTACCGTTATATAAGTAAAATAGATATAATGTATATTATGCATTATATTTACTTATAAATTTGGTGATGGAGGCAGTCACTTGTGGATGATCGCTTACGGGTGTTTTTAATGGTCTCGGAGTGCAAAAGTTTCTCTAAGGCTGCAGAACTGCTTCCAATGTCTCAGCCTGCGGTCACGCAGAGCATCAAAAGCATTGAGCGCGATTTGAATGTTCAACTGTTCGATCGTTCACATCGCTCCGTGCGTCTTACGCGCGCAGGAGAAATTGTTTTAGCGTATGCAGAGCAGATGAATCGACTGGATTTTCAAATGCGATCCGTGCTTCAGGAGTTGACGACAGGTATCTCAGGTGTTTTTTCAGTTGGTGCAAGTTTTACGTATGGCGAATACGTGTTGCCTCGGCTGCTCGCGGAATTTCAACTTGAACACCCTGATGTTATACCGCGTGTCACGATTGGGAATTCGCAAACGATCGAGTCGCTTTTGCACGATGGTAAATTGGATCTTGGCATTATCGAGGCAAATCCTAAATTGGCAGGGCTATCCCAGTCTCCGCTTTTCTCTGATCGGCTTTATGTGGTACGTTCTGGCAAAGTGGACCATGGTCATTTGCAAAGTCACAGTTCCTCAACATTCAAAGATCAGACATGGCTCGTGCGCGAGACGGGATCAGGCACGCGTCAGGTGTTTGATCTCTGGCAATCTGAAGTAGAGATGACGCCCCAACGCTTGATTGAATTGGGAAGTACCCAAGCGATCAAAGAGGGGGTCGCAGCAGGACTTGGGATCGCAATCCTCTCTGAATTGTCGATTCAGCAGGAGTTGCATCAAGGTGTCTTTGAAATTGCTGAAATTCCTGGATTTCCCAGAGAGAGAAAGTTTACGCTGTTATCCGTGAAAAATGCGTTTGAGCCAATGGTGGTCAAGGCTTACAGGAATTTTACGATGGCGTGGGGGCATCCTGTGATTCACGCCTTGCAAGATAAAAAAGAATAGACAGTACATGGCGCTCCCCGCGCCACCGACGGCCGAAAATATAATAGGCTGTGCCGCTATTTTGTGATCAGGAGAGTGAGAGATGAAAACGATCCACTTTGGCATCCTTGGCGCGGCGCGCATCGCCGCGAACCAACTGATCCCTGCGATGAAAGAGGCGCAGGGCGTTGAAATCACTGCGCTTGCAAGCCGTGATGAGGCTCGTGGCCGCGCGTTTGCAGAGCAACATGACATTCCTGTGTGTTACGCATCGTATGAGGAACTCCTTTGTGATCCACGCATTGACGCCGTCTACATTCCACTGCCCAATCACCTGCACGCACCGATGACGATTTTGGCGGCCATGCACGGAAAGCATGTATTGTGTGAGAAACCGGCTGCGCGAAACAAAGCGGAGGCGAACCAAATGATCGCAGCGTGCAGAGCGCATCGCGTCGTGTTTCGCGAGGCGTTTATGTACACGCACCATCACCAGTGGAAGCGCGTTCGCGAGATCATCGCCTCAGGCGAAATCGGTTCCCTTCGTGCGGTCCATGCGGTCTTTTCATTTTTGCTCAATCGAGAGAATGATATTCGTCTGCAGCCGGAAATGGGGGGCGGCGCACTCTATGATGTGGGCTGTTATGCTGTGCATGCGATTCGCACGTTGATGGATGGAAGTGAGCCGGTGAGCGTGAAGGCGTCTGCCGCTTTCTATGAAAGTGGCGTGGTGGATCAGACTCTCCTGGCAATTCTTGAATTTTCGGGCGGACGCTTTGGCTATCTTGACTGTTCATTTTCCTTCGCAGATCGACAGTGCGTGGAGATCATTGGTGATCGGGGAACGATTCGGGTGGAGTATCCATTTCGCCCGGATAAAGGGACGCCGAATCTGCAGATTGCGACGGAGGATGTTCATCGAGTAGAAACCTTGGCGCATGACGCAATGTACCGTTTGATGGTCGAATCGTTTGCAGAAGCGATCCGGACGGGAAACACGCTTGTTGAGGAAGAAGATGGAACGCTGCAAAATATGGCTTGGATGGAGCGGATCTACGCAGCCGCTGGAAGAAGGGTAGGAGATTCGCCGCTGGGATAAAAAAACAGGCTCGCCGTTTGTTGCTGTGACGAGAGGGATGGGTAGGAGGGGAAATTGTGGCTGAAGACAGGCAAATGGAAATGAGAACGTCGTCGATCGATACGGAAGGGGGAAAAAGGCAGAGCTTAATTCATCGGATTTTTTATCGTATTAAGGAAAAAATTCGCCGCGTGGGAAATGCGATTCGAAAGGTTAATTCGTGGATTGCAGATCGTCTCTCAAACGGATTGGCAACCATGTGGACGTTCTGGATCTTATCCATGCTCATCGTGTCAACACTGTTGATTCAACTACCAAGCGGGGCGCAGGGCTGGATTCTTTTTGTCGTGTCCGTCTTCTTTCAGGGCGTGGCACTTCCTGTACTGGCGCTTGTCAGCAATCGCCAAGGCGATCGCATGGAGTCTGTCTTGCGCGAAACACATGACGCTGTTCTTGATGAACTGCGTGAGCTGCGAGCCATGCACGAGGAATTAGCCGCGAAAAACAGTGATCTGATCGCGCGTTTTGAGCGCTTGTCTGAAGAGGGAAAAAAAGGCACTGACGCGTAAACGCGCCGTGCCCTTTATCGCACAACATGGACTAAAATTAGTTGGCGACTGCCTGCGCCTCAATGGAGCTTGCGGGACCAAAGAACTCAAAGGAGATGTTCTTCTCTTTTACGCCAAGTTGCGTGAGCAAGCGATACATTGCGCGCATGAACGATTCTGGACCACAAATGTAAAAGAGTCCATCAGGCCTAAACCCGGCCTCGCGCAAGACATCTGCAGTGATATAGCCTTTCGCGTCAAATCGTTTTTCCTGCTCATCACGCGCTGTCGGGCGCTCATACACGACACGTTTGGTCAGGTTCGCCAAACGTTGCGCGAGTTGGTTTGACTCATCTGCAAATGCGTGAACATCTCCATTTAGCGCGGCGTGAATCCACACGATGGAACGATTGCTGAGGCGTTCTGCCGCAGTGTTCAAATAGCTCATAAAAGGTGTCATGCCGACACCGCCGCTGAGCAGTGTGAGCGGATGATTGTTTTCCTCAATGATAAATTCACCTGCCGGAGCGGCCACTTCGACCGTGTCGCCGACTGCCAAGCTGTGGATGTAACGGGAAATCAGACCGCCGGGTGTTGCGTCACGCTCATCTTCACGTTTGACGCTGATACGGTAGTAGGACTTGTTCGGGCTGTCAGACAGGCTGTAATGGCGCATTTGTGCATAGTCGACCCCAGGCGCTTTAAGTTGCAGCGTGAGATACTGTCCGGGTTGATAAGAGGCAATGGGTTTTTGGTCGAGCGGTTCAAGATAAAAGGAATCAATGACATCACTCTCTTTGACGCGCCGCGCGATGCGGAAACTGCGCAGTCCTTCCCATCCGCCCGGCTGTTTGACGGCTTCCTCATACATTTCTTTCTCAACGTCGATAAACGCTTGGGCAATGATTCCGTATGCCTCGGCCCAGGCGGCAATGATTTCGTCTGTGGCACTCTCTTGAAGCACGTCGCGCATCGCGCCTAGCAAATGCTCGCCGACGATCGGATAATGCTCAGGAAGTACGCCTAGACTGCGGTGCTTTGCGCCAATTTGTTTAACGACGGGGATGATTGCATCAAGTTTTTCAATGTGGACTGCAGCGGCATAAACGGCGTTGGCGAGTGCCGCCTGTTGACGCCCTTGGCGCTGGTTGTTGATGTTGAAGACATTGAGAAGTTCCGGGTGCGCCTCAAACAACCGCTCGTAAAATCGGCGTGTGATCGCCTCGCCGTGCACTTCAAGTACAGGGATGGTCGCCTTGATGACCGCGATAGTCTTTTCTTGTAACATGAATGATCACCTTTCTGTGGCGGAGACTCGACACGCGACACGAAAAGAAGTATATCAAATGCATGTTTCGTTGTGCAATAGAATCTTGTGGCGTATCCATTACGATTTGCGGGTTGAATTCTGAGAAACAAGCGGGTGGGCTGTCGATGAATCTGACGCTTTTTACGGATTACTCCTTGAGGACACTGATTTATCTTGGAAGTTTAGAGGGCCAGCAAAAGGCGAGTTTAGAACAGATCGCCAATGCATATGGTATTTCTCATCATCATCTGGTGCGCGTGGGGCAACGTCTTGCAAAGTTAGGGCTTATCAGGACGCTGCGGGGGCGCAATGGCGGGATTGAACTCGCCAAAGAGCCAGCCGATATCTCAATCGGCTGGCTGGTGCGGGAGCTTGAGGAAAACATGAACTTGGTGGACTGTTTCTCAGGCGAGCAGATGTGCGTGATTCAAGGGGCATGCGGACTGCAAGGCATGCTTGCGGCGGCGCTTCAAGCCTACCTGCACGTCCTTGACCGCTACACACTCGCTGATGTGATCCGCAATCGCTCTGCGTTTTTAAAACTGCTCGCAAGAGCACCGGAGCGATTGCCATAGTGCATGTTATCCGACGACAGGACCGCTGCCGTTTCCTTGAATCTGCAGTGGCGGCAAGTTGCTCAGTTTGTCTGTGAGCACCATTTTTTTCGAACCGCGGTAGATCGTCACCTGCACGATCTGTCCCGGCGTGTAATTGGCCAAGATATTCTGGAGGCTCGTAAGGCCAGTGACCTTCTTTCCGTTTACGGCAACGACGATATCCCCGTGTTGAAAACCGGCAGCCTTGGCGTTTGGATTGTCTGTCGCGTCGACCCACACCCCATAGGTGACCGGAACGTTTGGTGAGTAGTAGCTTGGGATATTGGCGAGTGACGCGCCGGAAATTCCGAGTGCCGCGTGTAATGCGTGTCCAGATGTCAGGATTTGATTGACAATCTTTTTAACGGTGTTGATCGGGATGGCGAATCCCATGCCTGAAAAATTTTGCGCGGCAATCTTGCTGCTCGCGATGCCGATAACCTGCCCCAGAATGTTCAGGACAGGACCGCCGCTGTTTCCTGGATTAATCGCGGCATCCGTCTGTAAGACGGTTTCGTTGCCAAGGGTTTGTCCGGTCAATTCATCTTGCACGGGCATGGTGCGCTGTGTCGCGCTGATAATTCCAGCCGTTGCGGTGTCGGCGAACTGCAGTCCCGCTGGGTTGCCGATGACGACGTCAGGCTCGCCGACTTGCAGTGTGCTTGAATTTCCAAGCACCGCGACGTTTGCGGGTGTGATATCAGACGAAGGGACTTTGAGGACGGCAAGATCTGTATAGGGGTCAGTTCCCACGACACTTGCCACGACACGCTTGCGCTGATCGATTACAACCTGGACTTGATTTGCACCTTCGACGACGTGGTTGTTCGTGACAATATAACCGGCAGAGCTGATGATGACGCCGGAGCCGATTGCCGCCTCCTGAAGGCTCGTGCCAATTCCGTTGGCGTTTGGTTGGTTTTGCATGTTTAGGACACCTACCACGGTGGGTGTTGCCTTTTTGACCGTGTTGATGATCCCGTCAGAAAGTGAGACATTGACCGTCTGTGTCGGAGTTTTTGGTGTTGTATAGCTCATGTTTGAAATCGATTGATTGGTATTTGATTGGTTTGTTCCGGCTGCCTGCGCTGTGTTGACGAGATTTGTCGTGAGCAAGGTTGATCCAGCGCCAATGGATGCGGACAAAACCGTCAATGCGACAACCGCCGAGAGTGGAACCCGTCGCTTAACACGCCGACGAAGTTTGCGATACATATTCTGACTCATTGAGATTCTCCCCTATCCAAGTTGATAAGTTTGTATCTATCCTACGCCTAAATTCTTGCAGAAAGCTTGAAAAATAGGCATTCAAAACAAAAGATAAACCATTTGGCACGAAAAATTCACAAGCAAACTATGGATAGAACGTATAGTTGCAAAAAGCGATGAGTCGCCTGCTTTATCTCCTCTGGTGTGACAAATCCGCAGAAGATTTTCTAGAACTATTAATTTGCATTTTTTTTCTTTCAGGTAGTTGACAAATAGATTACAAAAAAGTATTGTTTTGATAAAGAAAAGTTAAACGTTTACATGCGAAAAGAGACGATGTATGGAGCGCAAATCTTCTTCAACGCTTCACGATGTTGCGCGAGAAGCAAACGTATCGATTGCCACAGTTTCTCATGTCATCAACAATTCACGCGTCGTGAAAGCGTCTACACGAGCGCGTGTTGAGGAAGCGATTCAGTCCACGGGCTATCGACACAATATGGTCGCTCGCGAACTGAAGATGGGATCCTCGGGGTTGATCGGCGTTCTGATTGTGGATTACAACCCGTTTTATACAGACGTGCTTCGGGGAATTGAGAAACGGCTTGAAACGATGGGTTACAAGTTTGTCGTGGCGAGTACGGGCGAGCAGTGGGAGCGTCAACGCGAATTGATCCACTTGATGGTGGCGCGGCGCATGCAAGGGATCCTGATCGCACCCGTGGCAGGGTTTGATGCAGAGTATGTAACGCGCTATGTGCCTGAGCAGTGTCCGGTCATTCTTTTTGACCGACACGTTGATGGATTGCCATCTGTCACGTCGGAAACGCGCAATGCGACAAGACAGTTGGTTGAGCACCTCGCACATCACGGTAACCGACACGTTGGCATGATTCTTTCGACAGATGCGATCTCGACGATGCGGGATCGACAATCTGGCATGGAAGAAGCGTGCGGGGAACTTGGATTGAAACTCTCCATTGAGAGGACAACCCCAGATGATCGCGGCGGATATGAGGCAACCCTCCGATTGTTTAACCGATTTGCGCGAGAAGATCAACCGGATGTCGTTTTTGCGGCAAACAATGTGATGTTGCTCGGTGTTTTGAGGTGCATGAAAGAGTCCGGCTTTTCCGTTGGAAAAGATCGATCGGTTGTTGGCTTTGACGATCAGATCTGGTGTGAAGTGTTTGAACCGCCAATCACCGTACTTAACCAGAACGCTTACGGCATGGGTGAAGCGGCTGTCGATTTGCTGAAAGTCGCATTGGAAGGGGAAGCGGTTACAAGTAAACGGTTACCTGTGCATTTGACGATAAGGAGGTCCTGTGGATGCCCGATGAACTGAGTGCGTCATTTGTGTTGCAGGCGAGTGGGATTTCTAAGAACTATGGCAGGATTCAGGCGCTTGCCGAGGTTGATTTTGCAATTGGCTCAGGAGAAGTGGTCGGCCTTGTGGGCGACAACGGGGCGGGGAAATCAACCCTTATCAAAGTGCTGTCAGGCGCGATCATGCCTGATGCTGGCGCACTTCATTTAAAAGGAGAAAACGTGCGGCTGAGATCGCCTTCGGATGCGAGAAAACGCGGTATCGAAACGGTCTATCAAGATCTCTCGCTCGCGCCACATTTGACGATCGCAGACAATCTATTTCTCGGACGCGAAATGCTCCATCCCCAATTCGGCAAGATGTTTGGCGTCTTGAATCGAAAGCAGATGATTGAGCGAGCGCAGCAAATTCTTGATGAGTTGCATGTGACCGTGCGCTCGATGAAATCACCGATTGCGGAATTGTCGGGCGGGCAGCGTCAAGCAGTTGCCGTCGCGCGCGCAGTGCTTTGGGGCGATAGCATGATCATTCTTGATGAACCCACAAACCACTTGGGTGTCGAAGAAGTCGAGATGGTGTTAAACCTAATTCGGCGCGTGCGTGAGCGGGGCATTCCCGTTGTTTTCATCAGCCACACCCTTCCGCACGTGCTTGAAGTGACCGATCGCATTGAAGTGATGTTTTTGGGACGCAAGGTGAAGTCCTTGATCACGAAAGACACCACGCTGGACGAAGTGATTGCGTATATCACGGGGTCGCGCGTAGCGTGAGTGTCACAGAAAGAGGTGCGCCAACAAGAGTGAAACAACCGATGCCTTTGCAAGGACGCGGCACGCGGCTGCAGGATTTGGGCGATTGGTGGACATTTCTCATCCTCATTCTTCTTGTCATCATTTTTTCCATTACAGCGTCAGGGTTTGCATCTGGACAGAATTTTGTCAGCACGACAGTGAGCGCCTCAAATACGATCATTCTCGCTATCGCAGAAACGTTTGTCATCATTACCGGAGGTATCGACTTATCTGTTGGCGCCATTCTCGGACTGTCTGGCATTGTCGGTGCAACGGTGATGCAAAACATGATGATGCAGGGAGATTACCCGGCGCTCATTCTCGGTGTTCTCGCAGGCCTTGGCACAGGTATTGTGGCAGGGGCTGTCAATGGTTTCGTGATTGCCTTCATGGAGATCACTCCCTTCATCGCGACACTTGGCATGCTTGGCATCGGCACGGGACTGACGTATCTCGTCTCAAACGGGACAGACATCGTCAATATTCCGCCGGAGCTGTCCACATTTGGTGACGCGGTGCTCTTTAACTTCCTCGGAATTCCAGCCCTGCTCGCACTCGGTTTGCTTCTGATCGCCTGGTTTTTTCTGACCAAGACCCGGTTTGGAAAATACACGTATGCGATTGGCAGCAATGCAGAAGGAACGCGGCGGTCAGGGGTCAATGTCAAAGCTCATCTCTTTAAGATTTACACGCTCTCGGGTTTGCTCAGCGGGTTTGCAGGTGTTCTTATCGTCGCCCGCCTCGCGACGGGGTCGCCACTTGAGGGCGCCAATGACGAGTTAAATGCGATTGCATCAGTTGTCATTGGCGGTGCGAGTCTTTTTGGCGGTCGCGGTACGCTGTTTGGTTCAACAGTTGGTGCGCTTGTCATTTCCGTGCTGGTGTCAGGGCTTGTGATTATGGGCGTTCAACCGTATTGGCAGCAAGTGACCATCGGGGTGATCATCATCCTCGCGGTCTATGTGGATCAGCGCCGATATCGCAATCGCGTGCTGAAGTAGGATTTCTGACGGTAGTGCCATTTTATAAAAACAGGGGGTTTCTACATTGAATTTGAAAAAGATTGGTGCCGTTATCAGCAGCGTCTCGCTGCTCGCTTCACTCGCAGCGGTAGCGCCTGCTTTTGCGCATAGCGCGAAAACAGCTTCTCACGTCTCAAAACATGTCAAGACAAAACCGATCGTTATCGGCTTTGTGCCTGGCGTGACGACGGACCCATTCTTCATCAGTATGGAGTATGGCGCGCAAATGGAAGCCAAAAGGCTCGGGGTGCAGCTCATCTATGAAGGCGGTGTGACGTATAGTCCGTCCAACCAGACACCGTACGTTAACGCGATGGTCGCACGCAAGGTGTCTGCGTTGGCCATTGCACCAACGGATTTGCAGGCGATGATTCCGCCGATTCGAAATGCAGTCAAATCGAAGATTCCTGTGATCACAGTGGACTCGACGATCAGCGATACGGCGCTTCTCGCATCGCGCATCACATCGAACAACTTGCAAGGCGGCGCTGCTGCAGCCAACTTTATCGGCGGATTTGCAAAAGGAAAAGGCGTCGTCGCGATTCTTTCTCCTTCGCCTGGAATTTCGACGGACAAAGCGCGCGTCGCTGGATTTACGGCGGAGCTTAAGAAAAAATATCCGCACATGCAGGTGGTAGTTGAGTATGACAACGAGCAGAGCACGCAAGCTGTTCAATTGGCGCAGGATCTCTCGCTGCGTTTTGGCAATCGGCTTGTTGGAATTTTTGGTACGGACGATACATCTGCGTCTGGCGCCGCCGAGGGCATTCGCGCATCTGGCAAACTCGGCAAGGTGAAAATTGTCGGGTATGACGCTGAACCGGCAGAGGTACAAGATTTAAAACAGGGATTAATTTCAGCGCTGATCGCGCAAAAGCCGATGGAAGAAGGCATGCTCGCGGTTCAGTATGCGGTCGCTGCAGCCAAAGGGCAGAAAGTGACAAAATTTGTTCAGCTGGCAAACGTCACGATCACTAAGGCGAATCTCGCAAAAAATGCGCAGTGGGAGTATCGCTCCACAATCTAATCAGAATATCCGCTTAACAGGATTGCCGCTCTCTTTTGAGCGGCAATTTTTTTTGTGCAAAAAGCGACGAAATATCGCGAATGAGAAGGAGAATCGGCAGATCGTGTCGAAAACTATCAACTGGTTATCAGGCAATCTAAAATTCTAGCAAACAGAGCTTGTGTACTTCAGCGATTGGTTGATAGATTTTAATTGAGGTGACAATGTGAACGCAGTAAAACGCATCGGTGTGACCTTGATCTGCATGGCCACTCTTTTTAATTCTCAAGTCAGTTTTGCCACGACGCTCTCTGCTGCGAAACAACAGGCGGCGGCGCTTAAAAGTCAAATCTCCTCAACGACATTGCAAATTCAAAAAGATCAGGTCCGCGTGGAGACCTTAAAGACGCGACTCGGTTTAATCAATCACTCTCTACAAAATGTCCGCATGGCGATGTCAGAAAACCTTGTCCACATGCAGGCTGTGAATCATCAGCTGGTGATTCTCGGAAAACGAATTAAGATAAATGAACAAAAATTGACGACGACGCGCACAGAGCTTCAAGGTCAATTGAAAACGATGTATGAACACGGGACCGTGTCGTATCTGCAAGTTTTGTTTCAGTCTACGAATTTTGAGGACTTTTTGACAAGGCTCAACATGCTCGTCACGGTGGCTCACGCGGGGCAGGCTCTTGAGAGACAGTTTCAATCCCTGCAGCATACACTCGCGGTGCAACATCGGCAAACGGTTTCCTACTATAGTGATTTGGTGCACACGCAGCAGTCAGATCAAGTCTTGCAGCAAGCGGATATGATGCTTCAGCAGGAGCAACAACAGTCGATTCGAACGATCCAGACGGATATGAGCAATCAACAACTGCGCCACGGGATCCTTGAGAGCCAACTGCAACTCACTCAGCAGCAAATTGCCTCGATCGAAGCAGCCACGGCGCGCGCGGAGCAACTGATGCACAATACCGCGTATGTGAGCCAGACGGTTGCAGGCATGCCAACGATCAATCTGGAAAGTATGTTGAAATACGCAGAAAGCTATTTGGGAACGCCTTATGTTTGGGGGGGAACGTCGCCTTCTGGCTTTGACTGCTCCGGGTTTACACAATACGTGTATGCGCACTCTGGCGTGTCCATTCTGCGCACGTCAGAACAGCAATTTGCAGAAGGCGTGAGCGTGAGTTATCCGAACCTCTCGCTTGGAGACCTCGTCTTTTTCTCGACGTATGCGCCGGGTGCGACACATGTCGGGATCTATATTGGAAACGGCCTGATGATTGATGCGCAAGATTATGGTGTGAGCATCGACAACATTTCCAATTCCTATTGGGGGCCAAAATACCTTGGTGCGCGACAGATCGTAAAATAATTCTGTGCTTGCCGATATGGGGTTCACCGCATGAAAAGCGATGGTTTACAACGCAATCTCTTGCATGCTAAAGTTGAAAGGAAAATAAAATCGTAAGGCGCTAGGGGTGCCAATGGCTGAGAGGCGAAATCAACGTTTTGCCAACCCTTCAGAACTCGATCTGGGTCATACCAGCGGGAGGAAGTGCCGTATACCGGAGATGCCTCTGTCGATTGCGCCTGAATTTGGTTGCGATTGAAAAGATGCGTCTTTTTGTTTGCGCACGTTCTGACATGCCCGAACGATGATCAAAGGGGTGCATTTTAGATGTGGAAACTGCGGGATATTGTGGTTGCCGCCATTCTTTCGGTGGTGTGTGGCGCGATCTATCTGAGTTGGGATCTGCTTACAGGTGTTTTTGCGGCGGCCTGGTCGCCCATCGCGTATGGACTGCTAAACGGACTTTGGTGGCTCGCGGCAGGACTTGTGCCTTATATCATTCGCCGTCCTGGCGCCGCTTTTTTCGCAGAGGTGGTCAGCGCGTTTTGTGAGTTTGCGTTTGGCAGTCCCTATAAATGGGGCGCCGTGATTTCTGGGCTCCTTCAAGGCGCCGGGGCGGAGCTTGGCTTCGCTGTGGGAGGATGGAAAAAATACAATACGGCATTTATGCTTTTGTCGGGCGCTCTCGCGGGTATCGGGAACAGCGTGCAGTACTATTTTCAATATGGCGGAAATAAAGTGGCGCCGGATCTGTTCATTGGCTACGTCGTCACGACGATGCTCAGTGGTGCGATTGTGGGCGGCCTCGTGCCAAAGTGGATTGGCGATGCGCTGAAACGGACAGGGAGTCTGCGCAACTTTGAACTGGGCAAGAGTGGGCAGGCGAGCCGCTGATGCATGGCGAACGCATTTTGCATGAGGATGTGGCGGAAAAAGAACGCTTAATAGGTGTTGGTCCAAAAACGGAAATTCTACCTGACACGCTTATTTCGCTTGACCGGGTGACCGTGCAGTATGAAGGGGCAGATCGACCGGCTTTGAGCGATGTGTCACTGACGATCAAAAAGGGTGAGGCTGTCCTTTTGTTGGGACCCAGTGGATGTGGGAAAAGCACACTGGCACGCCTTTTGGCGGGATTGATTCCCAGGGCGATTGAGGCGAGTGTGCGAGGGAATGTCGCGCAGGCGCCTGAACTCGCGCACAAAGGGGCGATCGGCTATGTTTTTCAGGACCCTGACGCACAGTTTTGCATGATTGAGCAGGATGATGAGATTGCATTTGGACTTGAAAATCAGGGACTTTCCCAAAATCAAATGCTTCCGCGGATTCGGGAACAGCTTCAAAGAATGAGCCTGCCGGATCTCTCTCATGTAAAGCATGATCGCTATTCTGGCGGAATGAAGCAGAAACTTGCGCTTGCATGTGCATTGGCAATGCGACCAGAATGGCTCATTTGTGATGAGCCGACAGCGAATCTTGACCCGCAGGCAACGGGTGTGGTTTTTGACGAGTTGCTACGCATACGCGAGCGTGGTCAGAGTTTGCTCTTGGTAGAACATAAGTTTGATCGGATACTGCACGCGATGGATCGCGTGATTCTTCTTGATCGCGATGGCCGGATCCTCCACCAGGGAACGCCTTTTGAATTGGTCAACGGGTGGTGGGAGGAGATGCTTCGGCTCGGGGTGATTTCGCCGTGGAAGACGCGGCCGTATCAAGCTGGCGGTGAGCAAATTGAAGACAGAGAAAAAATGATTCGGGAAGAACCGCGAGCAGATTGTCAAGGTGCAGATGATGCGTTCACGATGGAAAATATTTCCGTTTCATATCATAAGAAGACTGTTTTGCGCGTCGAGTCGTTGCGCATTAGGGCAGGGAGTTTCACGGCGATCGTCGGTCCAAACGGCGCGGGCAAGACGACGTTGCTTCAGACATTGGCGGGACTCACTTCACATCGCGACGGTCATTTGACGCGCTTTGGCACGCTTTCGCGTGGCAGATCGTTTGACACGCGCCTCGCGTATTGTTTTCAAAACCCTGAGTATCAGTTCGTGTATAGTCGCGTTGCAGATGAACTTTGCAATCGCGTGCAGGCGGATGTAGATGACGCTGATCTGCGGGAGTTGTTGACCCGCTTTGAGCTTGGCGGCTATGAAGACGCCAATCCGTTCGAGTTGAGCCAGGGGCAAAAAAGGCGCCTGAGTGTCGCTTCCATGCTAAGGGAGCCGCGCGCCGCCTATCTGCTCGATGAGCCGACGTTTGGACAGGACGCAAAAACGCAGCAGGTGCTCTTGGAGCAACTGGAGGCACTACATCGAGAAGGGCGAACGATTGTGCTCACAACGCATGACATGGATCTCGTCAGACGGTACGCGACGCAGGCAATCGTGGTCATCAACGGCGAGATCGCTGCATCCTGTCCGCCAGAGCGTTTGTTTGAGGATGCAGATTTGATGAAACGGGCGCATTTGTTTGATGATCAGGCAGCGCCTCATTTGCGTCTTGACCAACCGTCACACCGTGTGCGTGCGCGTGAGCAAATGACTGATACACCGTGGGTTGAGCGCCCCCGCAGCACGCCTGCCCGCTGGCTTAACCCGACGATGCAACTGGTCATGGTGCTGGCGGTCATGATTATCGGCGTGTTTGCAAACAACCTGCACCAAGCGCTCACTCTTTTTTTTCTTCCCATCGCGCTGATGCTTCTCGTTGCGCGCCTGACGCCGTGGCAGATTCTCAAGCGCCTCTCCCCGTTTCTGGGATTTTACCTGCTTTACGTCTGGACGCCGACTGCCTACGGACCCGTCGCGCCGAGTGAGCCGACGATCCATTTTTTGTGGATGCACCCGACGGTAGCGGGATTTAGAAATGGCCTTGTGCTCGCCTTTCGCATGCTTTCTGCCGTGAGTTTTGGCGTGCTTTTTGCGTCAGAGGTAGACATCACGGATTTGATCATCAGTCTTTGCCAGAACGCCCGCGTCTCGCCGCGTTTTGCGTACGGCACACTTGCCGGGATTCGCGTCATTCCGCTGTTTCAATCAGAGTGGACGAAACTTCGCCAGGCGCGCGCGCTGCGCGGTAAGGAGGGGCAAAGCGCTGTATTGCGCCCAATTCTTTACGCGCTGCCGCTTCTGACGCAAGCGATCCGCATGAGCGAACGCGTCGCCATCGCGATGGAGGCGCGCGGATTTTATGGCGACGTGGCGATGAGAGCGACGGCGCGCAGTTATTATCGGATCATTCCGCTTCGCGTGCGCGATGTGCTCTACCCGATCGTCGTCGCGCTTCTTGCCGTCGGTTTGATTGTCCTGTTTCGCTAAGTTTTGAAAGGAGTCGATGCGCAATGAAACCACGCTTCTACGATCTCTCGATGCCGCTTTCCGAGAAAACGGCGCCTTTTCCTTTGGATACGCCGTTTTCTCGCGTGGAGACGATGCGCATGGAGGATGGTGACGCCTGCAATGTGACGGTGATCACGATGAGCGTTCACGTAGGCACACATGTGGATGCACCTTACCACTATGATGAGCAGGGGCTGCGCATCGATGAGGTGGCGCTTGAGCGCTATATAGGAAAAGCAAACGTGTTTACCGTATATCCGCGCGAGGTCGATGGCATTCCGATCATTACTGCAGATGATGTGCGTGAACTTTCCATCAGTGCGGAGCGCGTGCTCCTGCACACAGAAACATACCCTGAATACGCCGCGTTTCACGCAAACTTTGCGAGCATTGAGCCTGACGCGATCGATGTTTTGGCGGAGCGCGGCGTGCGGCTGATCGGTGTGGATGTACCCTCCGTTGACAAGGCGACAAGCAAAACGCTCCCCGCGCATAAGCGCTGTCGGGAGCGTGAAATTCTTATTCTTGAGAATCTGCGCCTAGAGCATGTTCCGGACGGCGACTATGAGTTGATCGCACTGCCGCTTCGCATCGCAGGCGGCGACGCTTCACCGGTGCGCGCTGTGTTGCGCATGTATGCCGAGACGAAAGACATGACGTGATATGCGCAGATTAGGGGTGTATGCGACCGAGACCGACGGCGTTGACGCCGACGCCGTGATTGTATACGAGATCGCCGCCCAAGTGACCGACATAGGTCAACAGCGCGAGTCCGATCAGAGACAGGATCAGCGACGGTCCAAAGACGCGCCCGCTTCTTTTGTAGCGTGTCATCAAGCGCACAACCCACGCGGCGAGAAAGACAATGCCGGTCAGTTCTCCGAAGGAAGCGTGTGTGTGGATCAGCGCGGCAGTTTGCGGAGTCAACTTGTCAGCGTTCTCGCTGAGCGAACCGGCGACACCTGCGGCGATCGTTGCAAGCACCCCGAGCCCGAGCATGATAAACCCTGCGCGCTCATAGAATTCGCTTTTTGAAAAGAATGCAATCAAGTCCGCGAGTACGGCGAGGTACAGAATGGCGATCGTAAAGTGTACGACCATCGGGTGAATGGTTGTCGGGATAAACATGTAAAGAATGTGGTACACAGACGCGAGCATGGTAAACCCCCAGAATGGTTTTGGTCATACTTCTCTCTGCGAGATTGCAAGAACCGAAATCTATCCTATCACGAAATCCTGACAGATGACTGGACATGTTACAATTTTTTTTCTTGCGGGCAACTCGCTGGCGTGGGATAATACGGCGTAGACAGGGGAGCCCTGTCAGATGTAGAGGAGATGAGTTGAGATGAGCAGAGCGCAGCCTGCAGTTTTTTCCTATGCCACAAAAGGTGGCGCCACCGTTTTGCGAAGCGTTCGCGAAATCCCGGTTGAGGGAGCGCTCGATCGCATTCTTGCTGCGCTTGACACGCGGCGAGGCGCGCTTTTTTCGAGCAGTTACGAATACCCTGGCCGCTATACGCGGTGGGAATTCGGTTTTGTCGATCCGCCCCTTCTTGTCGAAGCCAAAGAGCGAACATGCACACTTCGCGCCCTCAATGCGCGCGGTGCGTGTATGCTTCCCATTCTCTCAGACGTTCTAAAAACGCTTGACGCCGTCTTAGAACTTACGGTTCACGAGACGGAATTGATCGCGACGATTGCGCGTCCTGCGCAGTTTTTCCCAGAAGAAATGCGCAGCCAACAGCCTTCGGTGTTTTCTGTGGTTCGCGCGATTCAAGATGCATTTTATTCTTCCGAAGATGAACACCTCGGGCTCTATGGCGCATTTGGCTATGACCTGGTTTTTCAATTTGAAGAGATCGCAAAGCGGCA
The DNA here is from genome assembly GCF_001516615.1 of Ferroacidibacillus organovorans. Taxonomy (GTDB): domain Bacteria; phylum Bacillota; class Bacilli; order Alicyclobacillales; family SLC66; genus Ferroacidibacillus; species Ferroacidibacillus ferrooxidans_B. The sequence goes on from NZ_LPVJ01000029.1 coordinate 66,531, forward strand.
AACGCGCGATGATTCGCAATCTGACATGATTCTCTATTTGCCAGACCATCTTGTGGTGGTGGATCATCGTCTCGATCACGCCATGGAGATTCAGTACGATTTTTTGTTCGGTACAGTCGATACGCGAGGAATCGCTGGTGGAGGAGCGTCCTACACGCTTGAACGCACGCGGGACGTCCGTCGGGGCAGTGACCATGCCGATGGGCAATACGCGGCGCAAGTGAGACGGGCTGCGGAGTATTTTCGGCGCGGTGACCTGTTTGAAGTTGTGCCCGGACAAACCCTGTCTGAGCCGTGCGATGTTTTGCCTTCTGAACTTTTTACGCGCCTCAAACAAAAGAATCCGAGTCCATACGGCTTTCTTCTTCATCTGGGACGGGAGCATTTGATCGGTGCGTCACCAGAGATGTATGTGCGGGTGGAGGGTCGGCGCGTGGAAACGTGCCCGATCTCTGGGACGATCAAACGGGGGCGCAACCCGCTTGAAGACGCGGACAATATTCGCGAATTGCTTAACTCGCGCAAGGATGAGTCAGAACTCACGATGTGCACCGATGTGGATCGCAATGACAAGTCGCGCATCTGTGAGCCGGGCAGTGTGCGCGTGATTGGTCGTCGTCAGATCGAGATGTACTCGCGCGTGATCCATACGGTTGACCATGTCGAAGGGATTTTGCGCGACGGGTATGATGCGCTCGACGCGTTTCTTACACACATGTGGGCAGTGACAGTCACAGGTGCGCCAAAACGCGCGGCGATTCAGTTTCTAGAAGAGCACGAGTTGTCACCGCGGCGCTGGTATGGAGGCGCCGTCGGAAAGCTCGGATTTAACGGTGACATGAACACGGGACTCACGCTGCGCACGATTCGGCTTGAAAACGGAGTCGCCGAGGTGCGCGTTGGCGCGACACTGCTCGCAGACTCTGACCCGGAGGAAGAAGAGCGTGAGACACGAACAAAGGCATCCGCGTTGCTTGATGCGATCCGCGATGAAAAAGGTGCGCTACAAAATGTGAAGAGACATTCGCAAGTAGGCGCTGGTCTTACTGTACTCTTGGTGGATCATCAGGATTCGTTTGTACACACGCTCGCTAATTACATTCGTCAGACGGGTGCAAAGGTGGTGACGCTTCGGTCTGGTTTTGCCGAAACGCTGCTTGATGAGATTGCGCCGGATCTCGTCGTGCTCTCACCCGGCCCCGGAACGCCCTCGGATTTTCGGTTGAACGATACGCTGACTGTCGTCTGTTCGCGCCAGTTGCCTGTGTTTGGCGTGTGCCTTGGCCTTCAGGGAATTGTTGAATACGTTGGCGGGACACTTGATGTTTTGAAGGAGCCGATGCATGGGAAACCGTCACAGATCCAGGTGGTGGCGCCCGATGCGCTTTATGACGGTCTTCCTGACACGTTTCAGGTCGGGCGCTATCACTCGCTCTATGCGCGCGAAGATTCTCTGCCAAGCAGTCTTGTCGTCACGGCGCGCTCGGATGATGGTGTGATCATGAGCGTGCGCCATCGCGATTTACCGATTCTCGCGGTGCAATACCACCCGGAGTCGATTTTGACGATGGCCGAGGATCACGGGATGCGCTTGATTGAGAATGCGATTTATGCGCTCAAGCGAACGAGTGAGCTTGCTTTGAAATTGTAGCAGGAGCGCCAGTTGTACAGGTATAAAGTATGGTGAGTGATCAAAATGGCCCGAAGTGCTCGTTTGAGCGCTTCGGGCCAACACATGGTTGCCGATCAGGTGCGCGCAGGGCGCACGTCGCGTCCGAGTGTGAGCACGATGAGGAGCCCGATGAACGTGATCACAAAGAAGATGGAGAAGATGACGCTAAAACTGGTGTGGCTTGCGATAAGCGTTCCAACGAGAAAGGGTGCGAGAAAGCCGCCAATTTTGCCGACACCCATTGCAAAGCCAAGACCTGTGCCGCGAACTTCGATGTCATACTGTTCTGCGGAAAAGATGTAGGTTGCGCCCCACGCACCGAGGTTGCTGAAATTGAGGAGAAGGCCAAAGATCAGGAGTTGCGAGATGCCAGTCGCCAAACCGAACAGGAGTGCGGAGACTGCGCTTACGAGTGAAAAGAGAATCAGCGTCCATTTGCGACCGATCCGTTCAACAAGCCAGGCAGCGCTCAGATAGCCGGGGAGTTGCGCCAGGGCCATGATGAGCACGTAGCCAAAACTGTGAATCAGGGAGAATCCTTTTAGTGTAAGAACGCTTGGCAGCCAGATGAACATGCCATAATACGCGAAATTTGCAGTAAACCAGATCACCCACAGCACGATCGTGCGTGCGCGCAGCGGACGGGAATAGAGACGGCCAAGGTTTGTCGCCAGGGTTACGGAAGGTTTGCGCGACAGGAAGTGAGGCGTCTCGGGAAGTGCCCGGCGCAAGTAGAGTGTGTAGAGCGCGGGCAAGACGGTGATTGCGAATGCGGCGCGAAAGCCAAAGGTTGGGATGATCAAAAAACCGATCAATGCGGCAACGACTGCGCCGACGGCCCAAAAGGATTCGAGATAGACGGTGCGTTTTCCGCGCACTTCTGGTGGCGATGATTCTAAAACGTACGCAGTTGCGACAGGCAGCTCTCCACCCAGGCCAAGACCTGTAAAAAACCGCAGGATGAGCAACACGCCGATGCCGCCTGCCAGTGCGCTGAGCCCACTTGCGATCGAGTACAGCAAGATGGTGATGAGAAACGCGCGTTTTCGTCCAATGCGATCGGAGAGAAAGCCCACGGTGGCTGAGCCGATGGCCATGCCGATCAGGGTAATGCTGCTGAGCCAACCTGCCTCGATTGGCTGAATGTGCCATGCGACAAAGAGTGCGGCGATGATAAAGCCTAAAAGTCCAACGTCCATGGAGTCAAACAGCATTCCGATGCCGCTGGCAAATAACAGACGTCGCGCTGACGGTGCCGCATTCATGCAGGTTCCTCCTTGTCATTCATTCGCCTAGGTTCGCGGCTTCTATCCCATATGCGAAAAAGCGGCAGATGGTTACGCCAAACTCGGCGTTTGCGCAAGTTTTGAACCGCCGCTTTGTGACACGCATACGTTGAGTGTAACCGTGCCAGGATGCGCCTGGCACTGAACATAGGGTAAGAGGGCTTAAGGGAGGGATCGTTATGCAATTGGATGCGGAAGGAGTGCGCGGGCAGATTGATGATCTGGCGAGCCAAATTCAACGGGCATTTGCATCAGAGCAAACCGTTTCTGGCGCCTCTCTCATCAAGGACCTCGAGGGATTGCGCAAGGCCATGGAGACTGCGACGCCTGACGTGATTGGAGCGTACTATGGGTATTTGCGCGTGAAAGAATCGTTTGAACAAATGACTGCGCGAAACGCGTGGGCGCACAAGCGTTTCTGGCCTCTTTATTTGATTGAAATGACACTTTTGATCATCTTGCTTTGCGGTGGCGCGGCAGTCGATGTCTGGTCGACGCATAGCGCTTGGCTGGCATCGCTGATTGCGCGACCTGCCATCTCGTGCGCATGGTGGGGGGCGGTTGGCGCGACGATTGCGGCGCTGCATTTGCTCTATTATAACCGTATGCACGGTACGCTTTCCCAGACGATGGATGCGTGGATTGCGACAAAGCAAATCGCAGGCGGGGTGCTTGGTGTCGTTGCGGCGATGCTTTTGCAGGTCACGGCACTTACCACGACGGGGAGTCATGCGGTTTCTTCCGGTATGCTCCCTGCAATCACTGCGTTTCTTGCCGGCTTTAGCGAAAGGAAATTTCTCACATATCTTCAAACGAAATTGGGGAATCTGTTGCCTGTGGCAAAAGGTTCATTGTGAGGTGGAGCGCGTGGAAAATCAAGAAGCGCGCCGTACGTGCGGCGAGGGGACTGAGTGAAGGAGGAGAATGACAGGCGGTTTAAGGGTGCGGCACTGCTTCGTTTGCTGCGCATGGCCGCATCCAAGCCATCGACATTGTGGATTGATCTGCGGCGGCGCTATCGTTTGATCCATTCGCAGATTCCGGGACAAAAGTCGCTACTGAAAGAAATGGACGTTTTTCGTAAAGCCCTTGAGATGCGCCTTGTGAGCGATGGAGATCCATTCGTTGATCCTCCGAATGGATCGATGGAAGACAAGGATCTTCTCCGCCAGATTCGCGAAGAGACGCGTCAATCCACAAGAAACAATCTGACGCGCACAGAGGCATACTTTGTGATCTATAAATCATGTCAAGAGCTTCACTGGGCACTTCTTGCACACCTGGTATCACGCAATGGCGGATATAATATGACGGATCTTCATCGCCGCGCAGTGAAGGCTGTCACATCTGAGGCAGACCGCTTGGCGTTTTTTTCCTTCCTTGAGCGTTGCAATGATGTCATCTTTCGCGACGCCTATCCGCAGTTGCGTCTCTATCAGTTGGGGTTGCAGCGAAAACGATCTTATCTGCATCTATTGCCGCATTTTCAAGTCTCCAGATTTATGCAAGTGGCTTGGCAACTCTTTCAAAATGGTATGGACAATCGACTGCTTACAGTAGCGCTGATCATCAATGAACAGATGCGGATCGAAGCGGCAATGGTCGATCACGAATCAGTGATTCGCAGGGTTTTTGCTACCCCTGCATTTAGTGCCCAGTCGCTCATGCACGTCTCTGCGGTCCTTTTTGCCGCCCGCGACCTTCGCGGACGACAGCATGGCCTTTATGGCAATTTTGTGCGGGATTTTACTTCGGTCACGGAGCGCATCGAAGCGGGGAAAAGCTTATACGCACTACTTTTTGCCAATCAGGATCAACCGCGCACCGCGTTTTTGCGCGCTGCAGAGTCGGTTCCGCATACAGCGTCGCGAGAAGACATCCTGCCGCAGGTCTTTACGCATGAAGCGACGAGCCGCGGACTAGTTTACAGCCCCCGCCTCGTCGATGTCTGGCCAGATGTTTTAACCTGGCCGATTGCAGTGAAAGAATGGTGTGAGGATCTTAGCGCGCTTGATTATCTGTTCCCAGCTCCGACCGTGCGAATGCGGGATTTCTCGAAAAGGTATATCCGTCAACTGCGCCGATTAGAGCACTTCGCGTCTGTGATCCAGTCGAAACCTTGAGCAATCTTCAGCGAGTTACAACGTGATTGAGACGGCAAACGGCGCGGATTTCTCATAGTTTGCGATGGCCGTTTCATGCTTTAAGGAAAGTCCGATATCATCGAGTCCTTCCATCATCAGATGCTTTCGATAAGGATCAATCGCAAAGGTGTACGTTTCGCCACTTGGGAGCGATACCTGCTGCTCTGAAAGATCGATGTTCAGCTCAAGCGGAGTTTTACTTGCCTGCGTGAGAATATGGGCTACAGCATCCTCTGGCAAAACGATTGGGAGCACGCCGTTTTTGAAACAGTTGTTATAAAAAATGTCCGCAAACGACGGAGCAATCACCACGCGGAAGCCAAAATCGAGAAGCGCCCAGGGCGCGTGTTCACGCGATGAGCCACACCCGAAATTGGGACCGGCCACGAGGACCGTGGCGTAGCAGTGTGGCTCTTGATTCAGGATAAAATCCGGGTTGGGATTCCCGTTTTCATCAAAACGCCAATCATAAAAGAGGTATTGGCCAAATCCTGTGCGCTCAATGCGTTTTAAAAACTGCTTTGGGATGATCGCATCTGTGTCAATGTTTGCGCGCGCCATGGGCGCGACGAGTCCGTGGTGTTTTAAAAAGGCATCCACGCAGCTACACCTTCTCTCACAAGAATGGGTCAAGCAAACGTCCGTACATCGACAAAGTGACCGGCAATTGCTGCGGCTGCTGCCATCGCCGGACTGACGAGGTGGGTGCGCCCTCCGCGACCCTGACGCCCTTCAAAATTGCGGTTTGATGTCGACGCGCATCGCTCGCCTGGCGCGAGGATGTCCGGATTCATCGCGAGACACATGCTGCAGCCCGGCTCACGCCACTCAAAACCGGCTTCGATAAAGATGCGATCAAGCCCCTCCGCCTCTGCCTGTTCCTTGACGAGGTGCGATCCAGGCACGACCATGGCGGAGACGCGCGGAGAGACTTTTTTTCCTTTTGCAATCCGGGCTGCCGCGCGCAGATCTTCGATGCGACCGTTTGTGCAGGAGCCGATAAAGACGCGATCGATCGCGATTTCTTCCATCGGCGTTCCTGGTTTAAGATCCATATATTCGAGCGCGAGTTCCATGGAGCGGCGCACGACCGGGTCAGACACGTCTTCCGGATTCGGCACGCGATCTGTGACATTCGCGCCCATCCCCGGACTCGTTCCCCACGTGACTTGAGGCACAATGTCTTCGGCGTTCAATTCGACGCGCGCGTCATATACCGCGCCTTCTTCTGTGCGCAAGGCCAGCCACGCTTTTGCTGCTTCGTCAAACGCGGCACCGGTCGGCGCAAAACGGCGCCCTTTCACATAAGCGATCGTCTTTTCATCTGGCGCAATAAGGCCCGCGCGCGCACCTGCTTCAATTGACATGTTGCAAACGGTCATGCGCTCTTCCATGGAGAGCGCCTCGATCGCTTCGCCCCGATATTCAAACACATACCCCGTGCCAAAGTCTGTGCCATAGCGAGCAATCAAGGCAAGAATCAGATCTTTGGCGGTTACCCCGCGTGGTAGAGCGCCGCGGATGACGACTTCCATCGTCTTTGGGCGCTGTTGCATCAGGCACTGAGTGGCGAGTACATGCTCGACCTCACTTGTGCCTATGCCAAATGCGAGCGAGCCAAACGCCCCGTGTGTCGACGTGTGACTGTCGCCGCAAACGATGGTTTTGCCTGGGAGTGTAAGGCCGAGTTCCGGTCCGATGACGTGGACAATGCCTTGCTCTCTGCTGTGCATGTCCGCAAAAGGAATGCCGAAATATTCGCAGTTCGCGCGCAGTGTATCGATTTGTTGTTTCGCAATCGGATCGGCAATCGGAAGGCTTCGATCTGTTGTCGGAACGTTGTGATCCGGTGTGGCAAACGTCAGGTCAGGACGGCGAACTGTGCGATTTGAGAGACGCAATCCTTCAAACGCTTGTGGGGAAGTCACCTCGTGAACCAGGTGAAGGTCAATATAAAGCAAGGTGGGCTCCCCGGAGGCTTCTCGCACGATATGGGCGTCCCAAATCTTGTCAAACATGGTTTTTGCCATGAACATCCTCCTTCAACCTTATCCAATTTCACATAGAGACGTCTGGAATTCATCCTGTGATAGGTAGCGTAGCGCAATCTTGCTATTACGTCCAATGGATGTTTACTATGAAAGTCATAGGTTATATCAATGAGGTGACACGATGGATTTCCGCACACTCGAGTATATCTTGGCAGTTTCCAAGGCGCGCAGTTTTACAAAAGCGGCGCTTGCGATGAATGTCGCGCAACCTAGTTTGAGTCAACAAATTGGAAAGTTGGAGCGGGAACTTGGCGTGACCATTTTTGTGCGAAGACAAAGTGGCGTACTCCTGACGCCTGAAGGGGAACGTTTTGTCACACAGGCGGACTCGCTGTTGCGCCAGCGGGATGATCTGCTGCGGGAAATGGCTGAACGAAGCGGCGGCATGGGGAGTGAACTGATCTTAGGCGCGCCCGCCATTACAGGCGGGCATGTGCTTCCGCCTTTATTGCGGAGATTCACAGATCTTTATCCGCAAGTGCGAATCCATTTGCTTGAGGAGACGACAGAGCGCCTGGAAGAGTTGACGGTGAATGGCGCCACGGATTTGACGATTTTGGCACTACCGCTTCACGATTCGCGGCTTTCTACAAAACCTTTGCTCACAGAGCGCATTGTGATCGCGCTTCCCACGACGATGCCCGCGTGGGGAAGGTCATACCTGCCTGATGCTCCGCCAGAGATCGATTTGAAAGAAGTTGCCGATGCGCCGTTTATTTTACTTAAGCGCGGGTATGGATTTCGCGAGACTTGTCTCACACTGTGCGCAGAGCGCGGATTTACGCCAAAAATTGCATTTGAGACAAGCAGTGTGGAAACGGCGCAAGCGCTCGTGGCGGCAGGACTTGGCGTTACACTGATTCCTGAGATGGTCATGCGAACGGATGATCAAGCTCTTCATTTTGCACAACTCTCGACAAAACCGACGCGGACACTTGTTTTTGCGTATGTCAAAGACCGCTTTTTGAGTATGGCGGCCCGACTTTTTATGGCGCTTTATGAAGAGATTCAGGAGGCGTCGCGTGTGCGACACTCATGACACTGCTAAGCGGGAGGGACATTTCCTGCATGCCAAGCAGCTTGATTTGGGTTCCTTCAAACCCTGAGAAGACACCTTGAAAGCGACCGCCTTGTGTCAGAATGGAGACGGGTTTTTGATGAAACTGGTCGTGCAGATAGCGCGCAATGGTGCGCATGTGTGGGGGGAGTGTTTTCCATGATCCCTCTGTCAGGTTCTGTAAGGAACTGACCGTGCGGGAGGAACTTGTGGCACGCGTTTTTCCGGCGCTGTCGCGCGGACGCGTGGAGAGCATAGCGCCAGTGGTTTGCCCCTTTTTTTTTAGAAACGACCGCAGGGGTTCTGGCGGGGAGGCGTCGCGCTTTGCTGCTGAATCTTCGGCGTGGCGCATAAAGGTCTGCGTGCTTCCTTCTGGCGTGTGAGCTGTTTCTTTGGCGGCGGTTGTTTTGGTTACAGCGAGAAAGACGGTAGGCAGCGATTGGCTTGATCGTTTCACTCGTCTCATGCTCCCAGAATACACCACGCACGTAGCGCAGTGATCGTTTTTGCAAATCTTATGCCACAGTATCTCTCGTTGTGAATCCGTTAAATTGTTTTTTAGTCATGTTCGCCCAGGGGCAGGATTTCGGGAGAATTGTGACGAATTTCTTACGTGAGTGCAATCGATTGCACGACGGAACAATGAGCGTGTACACGAGCCCGCGCGACGTAGATCACGAGGATTGGGCGCAGTGTTCGACGCTGTTTGGCAGTGAGAAGGGATGAGTGTCTTGCAAAAGCCGCACCTCTACAGCGGAATTATCGGTGACGGACAAATGCTGGCTGCGCTTTCTGCGCGTGGCGAACTTTTACGGATTTTTTGGCCACACATGGACTACGCGCAACAGCTTGAGAGGTTTCATGTTGGCGTACATGAACCTTCACAGCCGCCGGAGTGGTTTCATCACACTGTGCCGGCGACCCAGACGTATCTTGGCGAGAGCAATGTTCTCGTGACAGAGTACGAGATTGCCAAGCTTTCACTTTCCGTGACACAACGGGATGTCATTGCGCATCGCGCAGACGGTGTGGTGCGCCAGATGACGATAAGAAATACTGGAAAAGCTGCGCGTGAACTGATTGGAAAGGCGCATCTGGTCACACGTTTGGAAGAGCACGAATTCAGCCAAGCTGTGCGGTACATCCCAACAGACCAGATGACCCTTCACTACCGTCGCGACACGCACTGCGGTTTTTCAATGCGCGAGGCGGTGTCTGGATTTTCTTGTGGTGACACGGCAGAAGCACTCCCCTACGACGCGCTGCTTGGCACGTTTGAAAACTTGGGGTCAGACAGCGCGCTTGCGACTTCATTTGGTGTGATTGAACCGGGTGAGACGCGCACGTGGACGTTGTATCTGGCGTTTGGCCGCAATCAAAAAGAGGTCATGGCGCGGATGAACCGTCTGAAGGCTGTGCCTGTACAGGCGTGGATTGAAAAAAGTATACAGGAGAGCGCGTGGTTTCTCGCTCAGGCAAAACCTTTGCGCAGTGGGAATGAACGGCTTGATCGGCTCTATCGGAGATCTCTTCTCGCGTTTTCGTTGCTCATTGATCGTGAGCGCGGTGGAATGATCGCCGCGCCAGAGTTTGATCCGGCTTGGCAGTCGTGCGGTGGGTATGGTTATTGTTGGGGACGCGACGCGGCGTACATAGCGACGGCGCTGTTGAAGGCTGGATATATCGCACAAAGCGAATCCTTTTACGCATGGATGCTGACTGCACAAGATGAAGACGGCAAGTGGGATCACCGCCATTGGCTCGACGGTTCGCTGGCACCTTCATGGGGTTATCAGGCTGATGAGACAGCAAGTGTCGTGTGGGGGATGTGGCAGCATTTTCGGGTAACGCGGGATCAGGCATTTTTGCGACGTGTGTACCCTGCAATAAAGCGCGCGATGAACCATGTGATGGAGAATTTAGATGAGGAAAGTGGCCTGCCGCGCGAATCAGTTGACTTGTGGGAGGAACGCTTTGCACAGCATACGTATTCATCGGCAGCTGTGTACGCCGCGCTTTTATGCGCGATTGAAGCATCCTGCGAATTGGCATGTGATGAGATAGAGCGCGGTGTGTGGCGCGCTGCGGCAGAGCGCATCAGCAGAGCCATTGAGCACACCTTGTGGAATGAAGCGCGCGACTGTTTTTATCGGAGTCGACGTCTTCACCTTCGCGATGCGCATAAACGTTTGCCCGCAGTGGATGGGAAGGCGATTTTTAGAGAGATGGACATGTATGGATACTCGCGCGTGATTCAATCATTTGATGCGGTCATTGACGTCAGTTTGCTCGGTCTCTCCTATCCATTTGAGTACCTTGAGCCTTTTGACAAACGGGCTGCGCAGGTTGCGCACGCTGTGCGAGAAGCGCTTTGGACACCGGGGGTTGGAGGGATCCTGCGCTATGAGAACGACATGTATGTCGGCGGGAATCCGTGGATTTTGACTACACTGTGGGTGGGGCTTGACGCGCTTCGCCGCGCGGATGAGAAAACGGCAGACGAGATGTTGGCGTGGGCGGCAGAGCATGCGACTGAGCTTGATCTTTTCCCAGAACAGGTGGACCGGGAGACGGGGGAGACGCGCTGGGTCGTACCGCTCACATGGTCGCATGCGATGTTTGTCCTGCTCATGCTTGAACGCTATGGGGAAAATGAGGCGGTGACCGCACAGCCGTCTGTACTTCTCCGCCAATTTTGATTTGAATATAAAATCCCCTCACGGTGCGTTGCATGAACGCGTGGGGGGATTTTCTTAGACAGAGGTATGAGTTTTGATGCGTGACATGCCCAGCACACCTTTTATTTGTCACCCTGCAACTGGGTGAGTGGATTCCAGGCACCGCACGAACGCCGGATCACAAGTTGGTGTTCAATGATTTGATGCTGTGGACCCCGCACGCTTCCCTGAATTTCATCAAGCAACATGTTGGTTGCCTGCACGCCCAACTCGTAGATGTTGACATTGACGGTGGTCATCGGCGGATTGGACAATTTCGCGAGAGGAATGTCGTTAAATCCAACGATTGCCAAGTCATCCGGAATGGTATAGCCGAGCTCTCCTGCCGCACGCATCGCGCCAAACGCCAGCACGTCGTCTGACGCGACGACAGCCGTTGGTCGCTCAGCGAGAGCAAGCAGACGCATCATGCCAGAGTAGCCGACATCTTCGAGAAATTCGCCAGCGACGATACACTGCGGATCCAGCTTCAAATCAGCTTCTGATAGCGCATCGCTATAGCCGCGCAAGCGGTCAAGACTGACGACGAGTTCCTGAGAGCCGCCGATGTAGCCAATCCGTCGATGCCCCATGCGTATGAGGTGCTGGGTCATGTCGTGCGCGGCCAGCCTGTTGTCATTGTTAATCCAGGAAATCGGCAGCGGATTGAAAGGCCGTCCGATCAACACGGAGGGAATGCGCAATTCGGTGACCAGTTCAAGCAGCGGATCGGTCGTTCTTGAAGTCAGAAGGATCATGCCGTCGACGCGTTTGCTGCGAATCAGTTTTTCCAGGCGCTCGACATCGTTCAATCCGTGCAGAGCGGTCGACAAAAAAATATCGTATCCGGCGTGTTGGGCGACTTGCGTAATTCCGCGCAGCACCTCAGGGAAAAAAGGGTTCAGATAGAACTGTTCGATGGTGCTCGGGATCAGGAGTCCAATCACTTCAGAACTTCGCTTGACGAGACTGCGCGCAATGGCGTTTGGATGATAATCCATCTCTTTCATGATCATGCGAACACGTTCACGCGTCTCTTGGCTGATGCGTGGGTGGTTTGCGATGACGCGAGAAACAGTGGATGGACTGACCCCGGCCTGCATTGCGACGTCTTTGATATTAACGCCCATAGGAATCACGGCCTGTCTTTACGTAAAGTAGCGCGGTGTAAGGCGCGATGGTGAGTGGCTTGTTTTTTGTGAAGGTCTCCGGGCCATCGCCCGTGACAAGAGTGTACACTACATCATCAATCAACGCATCTGTCACGGTGACAAATTGTTCCTCGGCTGTGCCATTGACAAGCGCGATGAGCGTATCACCTGTTTTTTCACAGCGGCGCAGATAGGCGCAAATGTCGAGGTTGTCGCGGGCAAATAGCGGACGGTACACGCCGTCTTTAAGTGCGGCATACTGCTTTCGCAGCGCGATCAATTCTTGGTAGTGCAAAAAAAGCGAGTGATTTTGCTGCACGTGATCCCATATCATCCCGCCGCGACACAGCGGGTCGTTTCCTCCAGTCATCCCGACCTCATCGCCGTAGTAAAGAAGGGGCGCTCCGATCATGGTGAATTGAATGAAACTCGCGAGTTTTGCGCGCGCTGTGTTTTCGTCACAGAGTGTAAGCAGTCGCGCCGTATCGTGCGAATCAAGCAGGCACCAGAGCGACGCGAGGACATGTTCAGGATAGAGTGAGCGAATCTTTTCGACGCGGTACAAAAATTCTTCGGCGCAAAGGGTCGCGGCTGCCGCATAGTCTAAGATGGCGCGGCCGAGAGGATAGTTCATCACAGCGTCAAACTCGTCGCCGCGAAGCCACGGTGTGGCGACCTGCCAGATCTCGCCGCAAATCAACGCGTCAGAATTCTCCGCTTTGATCGCCTTGCGAAAGGTTTTCCAAAAAGCATGCTCCACTTCATCGGAAACATCAAGGCGAAAGCCGTCGACTCCGGTCTCCTTCATCCAGTGTGTGCCGACATTACAAAGCATCTGTTCCACAGCAGGATGCGCCGTCCGCCACTTTGGCATGTTTGCCACGTAGCCGAACGTTTCGTAATTTAGCGTTTCGGGAGAAAGCGGCCAATCGCGAGCGATGATCTGTGAAGCGTATAAAGAGTCGGCGCCTTTTTCAAGAAGATCCTTAAAAACGGGATGGTTGGCGCCCATGTGATTGAATACTGCGTCGAGCACGACGCGAATGCCGCGCTTGTGGCACGCGTCAACGAGGCGCTTCAGATCCTGATTGCTTCCGAAATTTGGGTCGACCTGAAAATAGTCGACGGTATCGTATTTGTGATTTGACGGTGCTTGAAACACGGGCGTCATGTAGAGGACATCGACGCCAAGCGTGGTGAGATGATCCAGTTTTGCGAGAATGCCTGGTAGATCCCCGCCAAAAAAGGAGTCGGCCGTCGGTGTCTCGTCCCAGGCAGACAAAGTGTGGTCATTCGCGATCGTTCCGCTGCGATAGAAGCGTTCCGGAAAGATTTGATAGTACACCGCGCCTTTTGTCCACTCGGGCGGTGAATAGCGGTCTCTCTCTCCGAGGTACGGAACCTCAAATGTGTCTGCATCGTTTGGCTCATCGAAGGTGATACCGCTTCGCGAATAGCAATACGTCTCTCCCAATGCCTGTATACTAAAAAAGTAGCGAAATCGTTTGCTTGTTCGCGTGAGCCTTGCCTGAAATAAAACGAACTCCCGGTCTTCACGGGCATACCACTGCGCTTTTACGTTCTGAAGGGTCTCGTCTCGTTTGAACTTGTCGTAATGGATCACGGACACAGACTCGACAATTGCGGGCACCCGAAGGCGGACGACAAGCGCATCGCCGTCCGCATAGGCGTAGGGCTCGACAGACTCGTGATAGGTTGCGAGATGCAGATCACGTAAGACAGACACGCCGGCAATCTCCTTTCTTGCTGCACTCCATCAGCCTTTGACAGATCCGGCGACAAGACCGGAGACAATCCATTTTTGGAACACGGCGTAGAGAACCGTGAGCGGAACGGCGGCGAGCAGCGCTGCGGCAGAGAACTCTGTCCAGTTTTTCGCGAATTGACCTTGAATGAACTGAAAGAGTCCGATCGGAAGCGTATAGTTTGATGGTGACTGAAGGATCGTCGAACCGAGCAAAAACTCGTTGAACGATCCGATGAATGTAAACAAGAAGATGACGACAAGCATTGGAACTGAGAGGGGGAGGATGATCCGCAGATAAATCTGCATGGAGTTTGCCCCATCCATTACGGCGGCCTCGTCCAATTCGCGCGGAATCGTGTCGAGATACCCTTTGAGCAGCCAAATGTTAAACGCGCTTCCACCTGCCTGCACGAGTACATAAATGTACAGGTTGTCCAGCAAATTGAGCTGGGTCAAGACCGCGAGAATCGCTGAAACGGCAAGTGCATTTGGAAACATTTGCAAAAGCAAGAGGGTCATCAGTCCGTATTTTCGGCCGAAAAATTTCATGCGGCTAAAGGCGTACGCGGAGGTTGCGGTGAAGATGATCTGTACAGTACCTAAGAGCAGGCCAACGATTAAACTGTTTCTCATCCACGTAAGAAAACTGGTCTGTGTGAGCAACGTCCAATAGTTTTGCAGTGTGATCGAGCGGGGAAAGAGATTCCCGGAAAAAAAGGACTGCCCTCCTTTGAGTGACGCGAGCAGGACGAAGTAGATGGGAAACATCGCAAGAAGAATGAAAAACCAGATGATAATGCGCGAGACCCATAAAACCAGCCGCTGACCGGGGGCGAGTGTTTTTTTCTTTGGTATAAAAGCGTGTGTGCCGGTTGCGAGGGATGCCATGTTCAATCCGCCTCCTGAAATGCGCCAGATGCCTTCATCTGAATCAGGCTGATGGCTCCAACGAGTATGAACACCAAAACGGATAGCGCTGCCGCGATTTCAAATTTGTTGAAGGTGAGCGACATTTTGTATGCGGCGCTGATCAAAATATCCGTATACCCGGCAAACTGCGTGTCTGGCCGCGCCGGACCACCTTGTGTCAACGCGTAAATCGCATTGAAATTATTGAAATTAAACGCGAAACTTGGAATGATCAGCGGAATGGTGATCTTCCAGATGGCTGGGATGGTGACGTAAAAAAACTGCTGCCACCAGTTTGCGCCGTCAATCTGCGCCGCCTCGTACAGATCTTTTGGAACAGCCTGCAGGGCTCCAAGGCACACACTCATCATGTAGGGGTAGCCGAGCCATAAATTCACGAGCAAGACAGAGACTTTCGCCCAAAATGGATCGGTGAGCCAAGGAATCGAGTGAATGCCAAAAATGTGCAGGAACTGGTTGATTGGACCATAGTCTTTATTGAGAAGGTTTGACCAGCTCAATTGGGTGATCAGAGCAGGGACGGCCCAAGGCACGATAAGGATCGCGCGGTAGATGTTAGACTCTTTCATGTGCTCATTGTTTAAAAGCACAGCCACGAACAATCCTACGAGGTAGTTTGCGAGCGTCGTTGTCACGGCAAAGACAATCGTCCAGACAAAGACTGGCTCAAACACGCTTAAATACGGTCCGTTAATGATGTCGATAAAATTTTGCAACCCGACGAATTGATAGGAAGTAAAATGATACATGTCAAAGTTTGTAAATGCGATATACACGGTGTAGAGAAGGGGGGCGATTCCGAGTATCGCAATCGAGATCAGCGCAGGGCCAAGGTATAGATAAGCGACAGGCTGATTTTTTCGACGCACCTTTTTTTTGCGCGCGGGTGAAATTTCATTGGGTGTGGTCATCATCGCCACGGCAGTACCTCCTTTATCTCCGCGGTGAATCCACGGCCATTCGCAGATTCAAATTTTGGTTTCGAGATGATTCTAAAAGAGAGCAGAGACACCTCGTGCGATGTCTCTGCACCTCGTTTAGCGTGTCAGCAAAGGTACACGATGGTCCCTTCTTTGAGCATCTTTCTTAGTTGCCCATGATGCTCTCGCCTTGAAGAATTTGCTTCACCATGTTGTGTGCGGCGACAGCAGGACTCTCCTGTCCTTTTGTCACGAAGCTAAGCGCATTTCCGGCAGGCGTCCATACCGCTTGCATCTGGGGAACGTTTGGCATGGGAACTCCGTATTGTGCGGCAATGGCGAATGGATAAGCGTAAGGGTTCGATGAAACCATTTTACTGTGCACATCCTTGACAAGAACCGGGATGCGATCGCCGACTGCGAGTTCTTGCGCCGCCGCATGTTGCGAGATGTATTTAACCAAGTTCCAGTCGAGCGCTTGATTGTGGCTGCGGGCGTTGACGATCATCTCTTGGAAACCTTCAAAGGTGACAGGGTGTCTGCCGTTTGGCAAAAGCGGAAGTGGCGCGATGCCAAATTTCACGTGCGCTTGAAGCAAAGAGGATACGTCCCAAGGGCCGGAAATGTAGAAGGCGGATTTGCCGTTTTGAAAGAGTGATTTTGCAATGTCGCCCGTGATTGATGCAGGCATGAAATGGTATTGCGAGACGAAACTCTTGATGATGCTGAGGCCTTTGATTGCGCCGGCGTTGTCAAGGCCAATTTGACCGACATTTGCGACGCCGTGATTGTTGCCAAAGACATAGCCGCCCATGCCGCCAATGAACGCATAGCTGTAATAGAAGTTATTGATGTCATACGCAAATCCGTGTGCTTTTGCCTCTGAGATGAATTGTGCCCACGTCTTTGGCGGTGTTTTAATTATCTTTTTGTTGTAGAAAAGCCCATACGTTTCAGAGGAAAGCGGTATGCCATAAAGCTTGCCGCCGATTGTGCCTGCTTGAATGGATGGCTTAATATAATCCTTCGTGTTAATCAGGCCGGCAGGCACAGGGGCCATGACGCCTTCAATCGCAAAAGTGCCGAGATTGTCGTGAGGAATTCCAAGCTCAATATCAGGTCCTTTGCCACTGCGTGACGCCGTTGCAAAGTTTTGAAACGAGCTGTTGTCCTGAACGACGGTGACTGTGTTGCCTGTTTGTTTGCCCCACGCGTTTGCAAGTTTTTGCATGACGCTAAGCTCTTGAGGTGTCAAGTGTGAGAAGACGGTGATGTGCTGACCGGTGGGCAGGCTATCGTGCCGTGTTGCTGCAAAAGCGCCACTGCTTACGCTTGCAAGAAGTGTCCCTGCCGTTCCGAGTGCCAGTGCGATTGATGTTGCTTTGGTAAGGCGTTTCATGTAAACATACCCCTCTCTATGATTGGGCGGCAGGTCTCCGTCGCAACGCTGCCATTTGACCCCTGGTGGTTTGTTAGACGCTTACATGGCGAGAATGAGCGGCGAACGTTTGAACACTCCGGGCTCATCGCGTCTCGTTGTGCGCACAATCGTTTGCACGAACGTCTGCTTGATAAATTCTATGTGACGGATTCTTTTTCCTGCTATGATCTTACGATTTATTTGTAGAATTTATATGGAATGCTCAAATAAAAGTCTGATAACAGGAAAGAAACCCCTTACATCAGTAAAAATAAAAATGTGTGATGAAATTTTAGAACGAATGAACGCCGAAGGACGGAAAATCCGATCCGAGTTCCAACCGATCCGAATGTGCATACGTTTGCATTGTAGGGATATGATTTTTATCAAACGTGCACGAGTATGGCGCGTTTTGTGCCATGTTTGAGTGAGTGTTTGCTTTGTTCTTTTAGATCTCAAAGGAATAGGATCTGCGCAGACCTTTTGGATAATGGTTTTTTAATTGATTTTGGACGCGTTTTGCCCAACCAAGCGGCAGATTGTCAAGAAAGACAACGGTCCAACCATCTGGCCCCGCATGTGAAATCATTTCTCCGCGCAGATAGGCGATGATGCGCGCATCTCCGTAGGAAAGACACACTGGGGCGCGCAGATTCTCAGGTTTTGTTGCGAGGGCAAGTGCGTGGTGTGGTGTCGCGTGATGGTGTTTGGTTTCCAGGAGCGGAAAACCAGGGCGGAGGACGTTTCGTGTGGGAATTGGACGAAGCGTTGTCACAAAAAGCACATTTGATGTCGAGATAAAGTCTCGCATCAAAAGGTCGTCGAGCCACGCAGAGGGATCCGTGAATGTCTCTTTGGCAAATTTCTCGAATTGGCATTTTTGATCGGTTGTGAGCGTTTTTTCGTGTTTTTTCGCAAAAGACCGCTGCTTCTTCTCGAAAGAAGGAAAACTGTTTCTGGTGTGAACGGCGTCACTTTTAATAGAGGTGTTTCCGTCATAGTTGAATTTGGCGACAAAATGTCCCTCTGCGCGACCGGCGTTTGGCATGATGCGCATTGTGTGCTCGAGCTTTGGGAGCGGTTCGATGAAAGTGGATGCGATCTCCTGAAGTTCTGGGATGTGCTTGCCTAGTTTTATAAAATCTTTGGTCGTGAGCCCAGCGCGTCCCTCGGGTAAAAAAACAGGAGCGAGTGAGAGGGTGGAATGATCGCGCAGCATTGTAGCACACACAGCTTCGTTTTCAATTGGGTTGAGCGTGCAAGTTGAGTAGACGAGCCGGCCGCCAGGGCGAAGCATGGCGAGTGCGGCGCGCAGAATGGATATTTGGCGTGTCGCGTAGGTTGCAAGAAGTTCGCGCTGCCACATGCGGCGGGCGTCTTCGTCCTTTCGAAACATCCCCTCACCGCTGCACGGCGCATCTACGAGAATCGCGTCAAAATAGGCTGGGTACGTTTCACACAGCTCATCTGGATCAAGCTGTGTGATCGTGGCGTTTGTAACGCCCAGGCGCTCTAAGTTCTCAGCGAGGATTGTGCAGCGTTCGCGGTTTGGTTCATTCGCGACGAGCACCCCTTTGTTGTTCATGCGTTGGGCGATCTGTGTCGTTTTCCCGCCAGGCGCAGCACAAAGATCAAGCACGCGTTCGCCTGGTTTTGGATCAAGGACAGGAACAGGCGCCATCGCACTCGGTTCTTGCAGGTAGTAGCATCCTGTCGCGTGTAGTGGGTCGCGTCCGAGATGGAGATTGTGATGGATATAAAATCCTTCCCTATCTTTTGTCCAAGGAACCGGATCGGTCAAGAACGGATTTATAAGGGGAGGAGTCGCTCCTTTTAATGGAGAGATGCGCATTCCTTTTGCAGGTGGCTCACTGAACTGTTCAAGATAGTTTGTCCAAGCGTCCTGACCGAAACAGTGAATAAAAAGGGATGCAAACTCTGTAGGCAGTATGGACACTCGATTGTTCCTCCAGTAATTTGTAATCTCCTTGACCAGGAACCAGCTAGAAGTCTGATTCACATCATATATCGGGTGTGCAAAAAAACAAATGGTGGATAGGCTGGAGCGGGTGGATGCACAGGACGGAGGGGTGGGCTAATTTGACAAGGGAATCAGACATAAGGTACGGTTAGGGCAAGAATAGGAGGAGTATGACTTGCGGCTCCTGAAAGACCATGCCCTTTTTGTCGTTCTTCTTATCCTTGTAGCCGCGTATCGCTTTCAACTCTGGCATCACACGCCTGTGACGTTGTACGGTGACATGTTGCGTTATAACACAATGGCGCTGCATGTGATTGATCATGGCTATCTCGGATTTAGAAATGGACCAGATGCCTATGTAATGCCGCTATACCCGCTTTTTCTTGCCGTGGTGTACAAATTGCTTCAGGCATTTCATACTCATTTAACCATGCTTCGTATGGTTCACGAAACTTTTCTTTTGCAGCAGGGTTTATCGCTTGTCTCACTATGGCTGACGTACCGTTTGGGAGTGTTTTTTGCCGGGAAGCGCGCTGGTCTCGTGGCGGCCGTTTTGTCTGCGCTCTATCTGCCCAATAGCTTTGTTGGACTTACGCTTCTGACCGAGCCGCTTTTTATTCCACTTTTGTTGGGCAGCCTGCTCGCTGGAAGTTATGCAGTAAAACGCGGACTTGTGGTGGACTATGCGTTAACTGGATTTTTAATCGGGCTGACTGCATTGGTTCGTCCTAATGTCTTGCCGCTTTTTCTGCTTGTTGCACTCGTCGATTTGTTTCATCGCCGATCCTCGGGCGTCTTTCACGCGTTAAAAATGCGGTTTCCGCTGTATGGGATCATGGTGGCGTTTGTCATTCTTCCGTTGATTCCGTGGTGGATTCGCAATGCGATCGATTTTCATCGCTTTATTCCGTTATCGACAGAAGCGGGCAATCCACTCTTGGCTGGTGCGGATCCTTATTTTCTCGTCGGTATCAACACGCTTATCGAGACATCGCGCAAACTTCACGAGTCGCAGCAGACGTATGCCATTCACTACATGCTGCATGGGTTTACTCATCAGCCGCTGCTCTTTTTGGGTTGGTACCTGTTTGGTAAATTGCCTTATCTGTTTTGGACGCCGTGGTTCTATGCTTATCTGAGCGTTTTTGTCCTGTATCACCGCATTTTGGTGATTCTTGGAGGTATCGCGATGATTGTTGGTTTGTGGTTTCGCGCTACCCGGTTTTTCGCGATTTCCACATTGTTCTTGCTTGCCGTGCAACTTGTTTTTCTGCCGATTACAAGGTATGGCTATCCGTTAATTTTAATGACGACGATTCTTGTGCCGGCAGTCGTAAGCTATCTTCCGATTTTCGCGCGCTGGCGTCAAGGAGGATGGTCATGAAGGATGCGTTGGTGATCATTCCGGCGCTCAATGAGGAGCGCTCAGTCGGAAACGTCGTGGAGAGTATACTCTCATCTTGCCCCATGGTGGATGTGATCGTCATTTCGGATGGCTCCACAGATCAAACGGCAGCTGTGGCGCGGGGGGCGGGTGCAAAGGTGGTCGAATTGCCCGTCAATCTCGGCATAGGCGGAGCAATGCAAACGGGTTATTTGTACGCCTGGCGCGCAGGCTACCACTATGCCATTCAGATTGACGCGGACGGGCAACATGATCCTGCAGATCTTCCGAAATTGCTCGATGAGATGGAGCGCGGCGATGCGGACATGATCGTGGGCTCACGCTACGTGGAGCGCACCGCGTATCGTTCGTCTGCGTCGCGGCGCGTCGGTATGGTGATGTTGGCTACACTGATTCGCATGGCGGTTGGCTACCCGATCAAAGATACGACATCTGGATATCGCGTTGTCAACCGAAAGACCATTGAGCTGTTCAGTCGTTTTTATCCGCATGACTATCCAGAGGTCGAAGTTCTCGTTTTGCTCCATCGGCATCGGCTGCGCATCCGCGAGGTGGCGGTCGAAATGAAAGAGAGGCAAGCGGGACGATCGTCGATTACGGTGATGCGATCTGCGTATTACATGTTTAAAGTTTCCCTGGCTATCTTATTGGAAGTGATGCGCGGTAAAGAGGCGCGGCGGGAGGGCGAGTCATGATTATCGATCTCGTCGGCTTTTTGGTCAGTTTGATCTTTCTGATTGTCGTCATCGATTTGATGAGGCGGCGTCTTCTTCTTGAGCAGTACGCGTTGTTTTGGTTGGGTATGGGCATTGTGTTGACCGTTTTGTCTGTGTCGCCGGGGCTTTTGAATCACGTGGCGAAGGTGCTTGGCATCTATTATGCGCCGTCGCTATTGTTTCTGGTGGGGTTCCTGTTTATGCTTGGCACGATGCTTCATCTCACGGTCGTGCTGTCGCGCTTGACCAATCGCACGGTGCGCCTGACGCAGGAGCTTGGCATGCTCAAAGCGCAATTGGAAACGGCGGATGAGTATACCGGAAGCAGAGGACATTCGGAGGGTATGGCTGATCAGTGATTGTTTGCGTATTTGAAATAATGAAATGGTGGAAATGAGGAGTGATTTTATCGTGTCGACAAAACCGTCTAAAGAGCTTGATCCGATTCCCAATCCTTACCCGCATCGCGACTATGAAATCACGATTGAGGCGCCTGAGTTCACGACGCTTTGCCCTAAAACGGGGCAGCCCGATTTTGGGACGATTACGATTCGCTATCGCCCGGGGCCGTACATCATCGAGCTAAAATCACTCAAGCTCTATCTCTGGAGCTTTCGTGATGAAGGCCATTTTCACGAAGAGGTCTCCAATTTGATTGCCGATGACTTTATTAAATACGCCAAGCCGAAATACATGGAACTCATC
Organism: Ferroacidibacillus organovorans; assembly: GCF_001516615.1. Taxonomy (GTDB): domain Bacteria; phylum Bacillota; class Bacilli; order Alicyclobacillales; family SLC66; genus Ferroacidibacillus; species Ferroacidibacillus ferrooxidans_B. The sequence continues at coordinate 88,454 of NZ_LPVJ01000029.1, forward strand.
GGGCGTTACAACGTGCGTGGGGGAATTTCCACGAATGTGCGCGTAGAGTACGTGGACGGTGAAATTGTACGATAGGGAAAGCTGCAGTGTCGGATAAAGACGCCCGCGTGGGCGTTTTTTGTTGTTTGTCTACTTTTGCAGGCGCGTGGAAATGGGCGCACATATTCCACGCGATTCCTGGGACCTCATGGAACATTTCCACATATACTTCGTTGACGTTGTGGAGGAGGCAGCATCATGAGCCGGACAAATCTACTCGGTGTTGCGACAACAGTATATCCGCAAATGAAACAGGTGCGCTCCACGTTTTTTACGGAGATGGCAAAGCACGCAAAGCGTTTGGATCATCGCGTGGTGTTGCTTGATCCTCGCGCGTATGGGGATTTGGATCGAGGTTTTACGGGACTTTTGGATGATGGCGACAAAACAAAATCATGTTTTACTCGAAAAAACGGTCTGCATCTTGGTGCGATCTATGAGAATGTGTTTGTTCATCTTGTCATGAAAGGAATGGCGAGACCACTCAGACGTGATGCAAAACATCTCGACATTCCGCTTTTCAATCCACTCGTTCCAGGAAAATTCACCATGAACAACATGGCGCAAAAGCTTCCAGATGATACGATTCGTGTGCCAAAAACGATTGCTGTACAGCGATTCGAACAAATCACGACGTTTTTTGATCAACATCAGACGGCCTATTTAAAGCCAATAGGCGGCTATGGCGGACGCAATGTGTTTCGTGTTGCGAAAACGGCGCGGGGCTTTTCCGTGCAGTGTGATCGCTACCTTGAACAGGGTAAAATGAGGCGAGACTTCTCTACTTCTGAATTCAATGCGTTTACGAAGCGCCTTTTGGCCCGCAAGCCACATCTAATTCAGGAAGAGATACCGCTTGTTCACGTGGATCAGGGAAGAATGGATTTTCGCGTCGTGATGCAAAGAGATATCGGAGGTGTGTGGCGGCGCGTCGGAGTCGTACCGAAAGTGGCCGATCGCGGGGGGGTTGTCACAAACCTTGTTGCAGGCGGCCATCGGCTGAGTCTGCTCGAAGCGAAAGATGTGTTTGAAAAAAATTATGGCGTGTTTCCTGCTGAAAGGCTGGAGCGAGCGGCGCACGCACTTTCCAAAATGGTCGAAAGCAAACATCCAACCTTTGGGATTGCCGGTTATGACCTCGGTGTCGACGCAGACGGGGGAGTGTGGTTCATTGAGATGAATCCAAAACCGGCACGCTCACTTTTGACGCGAGAGATGAGAAAGGTGTCGGCAAAGTACACTGCGGAGTTCGCTGTGTATTTGGCGTCGCGCGACTAGTGGCGCTGTAAGTATTGAAGCAACGAAAATCCTCTCTTATTGAACAGTTTTGATAGGAGGGGGTTTTGGGTTCTTGCTTCCTGTTGCATTCAATCGTGCAAAGCGTACTGGAATGATCATCATTCAGTATGGTAAAAACCCCTTCTATAACGTATCCTTATAAATGGTCATTCCGTAGATTTGATGGGGGTAGAACATGGGCGATACACTGCGGACAAGTCATACATCCTTGGATTTTGACGCGGCGTGGAAGGCGTTGGCAGATCCGATCCGCCGCGTCTTGCTTGAAACGTTAAATGACAATCAACATTTTTGCCGCGTGGATGGACAAACTGTCAATGGGATTTGCGTTCAAGATCTATGCGCACTCTTGGCTTTGCCTCAGTCTACAGTGTCGCGACACCTAGCCATTTTGCGACAGGCGGGGCTTGTTTTTCACCAGCAAAGAGGTGTCTGGCATTATTATTCGTGTCATACAGAGCGAATTTCCCAATTACGGGTTTGGTTAGAAACGTTTGGCAAGTTGCCAGAAGCGAGAGATTGAATCGATTTTTCTTTGTGTAATGTATACTGACATATTGACGCGAAAATTTCTTAGTGATACACTCTCTGTGTGAAATAATATAACATAAGGGACGGAGGGGTCACCAATGTTGAATTCCGGAGACATGGCGTGGATTTTGGCGTCATCAGCACTTGTTCTTTTGATGACTCCTGGTCTCGCCTTTTTTTACGGTGGACTAGTAAGGAATAAAAATGTCATCACAACGCTGTATCAGGTCTTTGCCGTGGTTTTGATCGTCTCCGTTCAATGGGTATTGTTCGGATATAGCTTGGCATTCGGCCCTGATGTAGGGCATGTCATCGGGAGTTTGAAATGGGTACTTTTCAATGGAGTGGGGGGCGCGCCTGATCCGAACTACGCGCCAACGATACCCAATGAGTTGTACGGGATTTTTCAAATGATGTTCGCCATCATTACACCCGCGTTGATTGTTGGGGGACTCGCAGAACGTGTTAAGTTTTCTTCCTTTCTTCTTTTCATCACGCTGTGGGCGACCATCATCTACGATCCGCTCGCGCATTGGGTGTGGGGGATCGGCGGATGGCTCCACAACTTGGGCATTCTTGATTTTGCTGGCGGCACCGTTGTTCACATCAGTTCAGGGATCTCCGGATTGGTCTGTGCCATCTATCTCGGCCGTCGCGCTGAACATGGATCGCCGACGATCAAGGCGCATAATGTTCCTCTTGTTCTTCTTGGCACATCGCTCCTATGGTTTGGGTGGTTTGGCTTCAACGCAGGAAGTGCAGTTGCCGCAAACGAACTCTCTGTCAATGCGTTTCTTGTCACAAATACTGCGACTGCGGCATCGGCGCTTGCGTGGATGGCTGTGGAACGCTGGCGCACAGGTCACGCGACACTGGTTGGCGCTTGTGCCGGTGCGGTTGCAGGATTGGTTGCGATCACGCCTGCGTGTGGTTTTGTAAGCATAGGCGGTTCGATCTTGATCGGCGCCATCGGCGGCATCATCTGCTTTTTCTCCTCGACTGTGATCAAAGGGATCTTTCACTACGACGACGCGCTTGACGCTTTTGGTGGACACGGAATCGGTGGAACGTGGGGCGCGATTGCGACCGGACTTTTTGCGACGGTCTCTGTCAATTCAAGTGGTGCCAATGGGTTATTTTACGGAAACCCTCATCAAGTTGTCGTGCAATTGATTGGGGTGGCGGCAACGTGGATTTTCTCGGGGGTTGGGACGTTCGTGCTGCTAAAATTGGTCGATGTGATCATGGGTCTGCGGGTGACGCCGGAAGAGGAGCGCATTGGTCTTGACATTGTTTTGCACAATGAGAATGCATATCCTGAGAATCTGACGTGGGATGTCGCTTCAAGTGTGCTTTCAAGTCTCAAACAACCTGGTGTTACGGTGTCAGAACAGCCCGTTCTTCGCGAGTAGAGTGGAGACTTGAAAACATCCGGCTGCCTTAGCGCCGGATGTTTTTTGTATGTACGCCCGGCATGGGCGGAATCTTTAGGGTGCAAGTCCCGAACGGGGGTTGGCGACAGACCTACCGTTAGGTA